>NZ_JAGQDB010000021.1:0-30190 GCF_024346495.1 Cyanobium sp. A1C-AMD
CTGGGCGAAGCGAAAGGTATTTTCCTGGGCAAGCTGCTTGTTTTGGCGAGATTGGGCCGCAGCGGCTCCACCGTCAAAAATACGCCAGCTCAGGTTGACGCCAATGGCAGTGTCGTAATTACCTCCATCAACACCAGGCTGCGCGACAATCACTGGATCCTGACCGTCGAAGACATTACCGGAGAAGGCTGCAAATATATTTAAAAATGGTTGAACCGCACCGAGCGCAGCGTTAGCCTGACTGTTAGCGATAGAAATATCAAGCAGCGCTTGATCCAGCTCTTCGCGAAAAGCATATGCAGCAACAATACTTTCCTGCAATGAGGGCTGCCAAATGCCAAAGACCCTTGCCGGATCTTTGGCGGTTGGAGTTACGTTTTGGGGAAGATTCAACAGTGCCGCCAACGTGCGGCGAGCGATTGCTTGAGCAGCAAGTGAATTAGTTAACAACTGCTGATCTCGGGAGAGCTGGGTTTCTGCCTCCAAGACTTCTAATTTAGTGGCAACCCCAGCCTGGAAGCGAGCCTTGGAGTCTCTCAGGCTCACGATCGAAGCACGCACCGATTCTTGGCCAATGCGGACTTGATCGTCGGACTGTTGGAGATCAAAATACGCAGATGCAGTCTGCAGACGTAAATCTCGCAGGGCAATGACATATTGAAACTTGGCGCTCTCAAATTGATCCCGCGCCGCTGCGATAGTAGGAACCCGCTGAGGGTTAATCAAGGACCATTGGGCTGTCAACGAAGCTCCCAAGTCCCAGCGATCAGTCAGGGCAGCACCGGAAAGAGCATTTGAACGCGCCTGCCCAGTTGTAAAGGTTGGAAGCGAATTTGCCTCAAGATTTAAATTGGGATACCACTGCGAGATCTGGGCACGTAAATTGCTCTGAGCCTGATCTACCTGGCTGGCAATCGCTTTGAGATTGGGGTTGTTGACCTCGGCAAGGTTTTCTACTTCAACTAAACCAAGGGGGCGCAACTCTGTTATTCTCACTTGCTCAGGCTTGGCCGGTAGCGCCAAGGAGGCGGGTGCGGGCAGATTCTCAAGCCCAGGCGCCAGCTTGGTAGATGCCGGAGTCACGAGGGTTGGGTTTAGGCGTGGCCGATAGCCCCGCAACTTCGTAGTCGAGTCGCCACGCAGCGCTTCAGGCGCCAGTGGCAACGGTGGAGGCATGGGCAAACTCAAATCCGCCTGGGAAGCAGCAGGCGCCGGCTTGTCCTGAGCTTGGGCTGCAAAGGCCAGAAAAGGGGTACCCAGCAGGCAAAGCAGAGCTAAGCGGGAAGTGAAATTGTGCACGCCAACAACAGCCTAATCCCGCACATAGTAAGAAGTTAATGGAAACCTGCCTAAACATGAGGCCACAAGGTCGTCTGCACCCTTAAGCAGCTGCACAGGCACCGGCAGCTGGGCCTCGACCTCAGCCAGGCTGAGGTCGTCGAGGAATACCGGTTCGCCCTGGCGCAGCATTACCGCTGGCAGCAGCAAGGCCTCGCCCAAATCCAAGCCAGCCAAGCCGGTAAGCAGATCAGAACCGGTCAGCAGGCCCGTAACCACCTGCTCCTGACCCCAGTAAGGGCTGGGCAAGCCATGCAAAATCAAGTCAAGCCCCTCAACCGCATTGAGCCTGGCCACCACGGGCTCGAGGGCTTCGGCCACCAGCTGGCCCACCACCCAGCTCAGCCGCCGCGGCCTGGCTAGGGCCTTGGGCAGCTTCCGGGTAGCGAGCTCAAGCGCCTCGATAAAGGCGCGAATGCTGCCGACGCCGTTTTCCTGCTGGGGTAGGTCCTCGTAATCTGCCCGGGGGGGAAGCGGCAGCCCCGCCATCAAATACCACTCATCGGACAACCAAACGAAACGACTGCCCAGATCTCGCTGAAAGCCCTGCTGCAAGGGCTCCACCAAGGCGATTACCTGGCGGGCAGACTGGCGATCTACGGGTACGAGGGCGTCCCCATCGGGACGAAAGCGGGTAAGCCCCACGGGCACCACTGCCACGGAGAGCACCGCGGGCCAATCGCCAGCGCCAAATTGGGCCAAATCCTGCAAGGTGCGCAGTAGGGCAGGGCCATCGTTGATACCAGGGCAAACCACCACCTGGGCGTGGATCTGCAAATCCCGCTGGGCGAACCAGCCAAGCTGATCCAGCAGCAGAGCGGCCCGGGGATTGACTAGCAAACGGCTGCGCAGCTCAGGCTCGGTGGCATGGACGGAAACGAACAAGGGCGAAAGCCGCTGTTCCTCTATCCGCTGCCAATCAGCGGCGGTGAGATTGGTGAGTGTTAGGTAGGAGCCGTAAAGAAAACTGAGCCGGTAATCATCATCTTTGAGGTAGAGACTGCTGCGGCGACCCGGTGGCTGCTGGTCGATGAAGCAGAACGGACAGGCGTTGTTGCACTGCTTGAGGCCATCGAACAAAGCTTCGGTGAATCCCAGTCCCAAGCCCTCATCGAGATCCTTCTCCAACTCAACCGTATGCAGGGATCCATCTGGATCTTCAACTTCCAAGGTGAGCTCTTCCTCTCCCACCAACATCTGAACATCGATCAGATCCCGTGGACGCTTGCCATTGATGCTGAGCAGGCGGTCGCCCGGCTGAAAGCCCAACTCCTCAGCGATCGAACCAGGCTCCACCGAAGCAACCACGGCAGGGGCCGGCAAGCGCACCGCCCCTGGAGAGATGCTATCGAGGGCAGCTAGGGCAATCCCCGCAGAGGGCTCATTCCACACGACGTTAGGGACTGCTAAGGATTCAGACTCCCATCCTGGCGCCAAGCCAAATCAATATGCCTACCCCGAAGACCAGGCGATAGGCGACAAATACCCAGGTGCTGTTCGTTTGCAGAAAGCGCAGCAACCAGGCGATCGCCAACCAGGACACCACCGCAGCGGCAACGATTCCCACAAGCAAGGGCACGGCGCCACCACCAGCTGGAGCACTGAATGCCTCCTTGAGGGATACCAGCCCCGCCAGGGTGATTGCCGGAATGCCCAACAAAAAGGAGAAGCGGGCGGCGGCCGGGCGCTGCCAGCTGTCAAACAAAGCGGCAGTGAGGGTGCTCCCCGAGCGGGAAACGCCTGGCACCAGAGCCAGGGCCTGAGCCAGGCCGACCCAGACGCCATCACGGGGCTGCACATCAACCAGCTCGCGGCGACGGCTACCCACCAGCTCAGCCAGAGCCAGCAACAGGGCCATCACGATCGACACGACCGCGATCGAGGCCATGCTGCGCAGCGGCGAGTTGTCGTAATCGGGCACCCAAAGCTTCAAAGCCAAACCAGCAAAAACAATCGGCAAAGTGCCCAGGGCAATGGCCACACCCATGCGAGCGGAGGGGTCGCCCCACTGACCGTGACGGCAGGCCCGGCCCACACCCCTGATCACTTCAGCCAGGTCTGAGCGGAAATAAGCCAACACCGCCGCGATGCTGCCCAGCTGAATCACCGCCGTGACCGCCACCCCCGGGTCACCCCAGCCGAGCAAGACCGGCACAACCTTGAGGTGGGCGGTGCTGCTGATCGGCAAAAACTCGGTCAGCCCCTGCAAAACCCCCAACACCAGGGATCGAAAGCAGGCTTCCCAGAAACCGATCACCGCAAAAGGCAGGTTCGGCATGGCAGCGGACAACATCGCGGGCAACACGAGCTGCAACGACCCTATGGCGCGGCTCCCCGCTTGAACCCTTAAGGTTGCGCATCTTTCTTCACAATTTTGGTGGTCGGGGCCCCTTCCAGCGCAATAGCCCCGGCAGGCCTTCCGGCCATTCCTTCGCTGCGTGCGTTGCTGCAGGTGTGCCGCAACCCTGGGCTGAGCCTGATCAGCGGGATTTTGGTCACCCTGCCAGTTTTCCTGCAGGCCCCATGGGTGCGGCTTGCACCATTTAGTGCGGCTCTGTTCACGGTGCCCCTCCTTGGCCTGGCGCTAGCCCTGAGTCAGCACCCCAATCCCCGAGCTAGTCGAGCCGGGGAATTGCTTGTTGGTTTCTGTGGCAGCTGGTTGGCAGGCAGCCTGTTTTGGGGGTGGTGCCGGCTCCATCCGGTTTGGCACCTGCCCATCGAGGCCTTTGCCCTGCCTCTAGCTCTAACTGGACTGCAGAGCCGCTGGAAATTTGCCTGCGGTTTCTACTTGGGGTCCCTGCTTGGTACGGCAGCCACTGATGCAGCCATAGCCGGCACCGGGCTGATGCCCTCCTGGCCCCAGATCCTCAATGCGGGCAGCACCGAAGCCCCCCTGCTCCTGCAAGCTGCCGCCCAGCAGGTACTCGCACCCCAAAGCCTCGTGTTGGTTGTGCTCTGCGCTGCGGTGCTTGTTCAAGCGTGCCGCTGGCTCTGGGGTTTGGGCGAGGTGGGACGCGTAACAAGCGCAGCCTTGGCCACAACCCTGGCGGTAGATGCCCTTTTCCTGCTGGCCTCTCTTGGGGCACCGAGCCTGAGCGGCCTGATCTGAAGAACTGCAAATCCTGGAGGGTTACAGGTAGAGATTCCGGCATGGCTCTGTAACGTTGGACTCCCGGTGACCGATGTCGCCTCCCTTCCCGTAGTTCAACGGAGTGTCGTGATGAAACGGCTGGTTGCCTGGCTGATTAGTGGGGTTGTGCTGGCCGGCCTCTTGATCACGTTGCTGATTCCACCGCCGGCTTACGCAGCCGATCGTCGCAACCAAGCCGACGACAAAATCGCCGAGCGAGCCGGCAAGGTGGACCTAAACAACTGTTCTGTGCGCCGCTTCCAGGATTACCCAGGCATGTATCCGACCCTGGCCGGCAAAATCGTCCTGGGAGGCCCCTATGCCAGCGTTGACGATGTGCTGAACATCGATCTGACCGATCGCCAAAAGGAGCTGTTCAACAAGTACAAGGACAACTTCACCGTCACTGATGCAGTCATAGCCCTTAACGAAGGCGACGACCGCATCAACGATGGCCAGTACCGCTGAGGCTTAAAATTCGATTCTCTTGAAAGCCGTCGGGGCCTTCCGGCGGCTTTTTTAGTGCCGACCTTTGTCGGATGTCTTGAGCCGCCATGGCAGAGCAGTCCTGGGATGTGGTGGTAGTTGGTAGTGGAGCAGCCGGGCTCATGGCCTGCCTGGAGCTGCCCAGCCATCTGCACGTGCTGTTGCTAAGCAAGGACAGTGATCCCAGCAGCACGCCACGATCCGCCAGCCGCTGGGCCCAGGGAGGTATAGCCGCAGTAACAAGACCCAACGACAGCTTCCAGAGCCACATCGACGACACCCTGGTGGCAGGGGCTGGACTGTGCGATCTGGCGGCCGTGGAGCGACTGGTGCATGACGCTCCAGGCTGCGTAGAGCGCCTGCTGGAGCTGGGCATGGCCTTCGACCGCGACGGCAAAAATCTGAGCACAACCCTGGAAGCCGCCCACAGCCACCGGAGGGTTCTGCATGCCCAGGACCGCACCGGCGGCGCCCTGGTGGAAGCCCTGGAACGGGAGGTTCTGCTTCGGCCCCGGCTAGAACAGCGCAAGGGCGTTGTGGCCTGGCAACTCTGGTTGGAGCAGGGCAGCTGTGTGGGCCTGGCGGTGCTCGAGGAGAACCGCCTCCACTGGCTTGCCGCCCGGGCGGTGGTGCTAGCCACTGGTGGTGGAGGCCACCTTTTCGCCCACACCACCAACCCCAGCCTGGCGAGCGGCGACGGGGTAGTGATGGCCTGGCAAGCCGGCGCAAAACTGCGCGATCTGGAGTTTGTGCAGTTTCATCCCACCGCCCTCATGCTGCCGGGTGCACCCCACTTCCTGATATCGGAGGCGGTGCGCGGCGAAGGCGCACGCCTGGTGGAAGAGTCGGGAGCCAGCCCGGTGGCGCAGCTGCCGGGAGCAGATCTCGCCCCAAGGGATGCGGTAAGTCGCGCCCTGGCCAGAAGGATGCAGGCCCTAGACGTAGACCATCTGTGGCTGGATTTGCGGCCTGTGGGACTGGCGCGCCTGGAGCGCCAGTTCCCCACGATCTTGGGGCGTTGCCGTGAACTCGGGCTGGAACCCACCCGGGAGGCGATCCCAGTGGCCCCGGCCGCCCACTACTGGATGGGCGGCATTTGGACTGATCTCCAAGCCGCCACCAGCGTGCCTGGCCTGTATGCCGTAGGCGAAGTGGCCTGCACGGGCGTGCACGGGGCCAACCGGCTAGCCAGCAACTCCCTGATGGAGTGCCTGGTGTTTGCCCGCCAGCTACGCACAATCGAGCTTGCGCCGGGCAGGCCAACCGCGGCCGACCCAGAGGAGCTAATCACCACAACCCAGCTGCCCTTGCCCCCAAAAGAGAGCCTGGAGGCCCAGATCAACGCCCTGCGGGATCTTTGCTGGCAGGTCGCGGGTGTGGAGCGCAATGGCTACTCCCTGGGGCCTGCCCTACAGCAACTGCGAGGCCAGCGCCGGCAGCTCGAAGCAAGCCAAGCCTGGCGGCAGCTACAAATCGTGGAGCCGGGCCAGAGCGTCCAATTCGAGCCGGCGGCGGTGCCCGCACTGCGGCGGCTGCAGGAACTGCAGCAACGGCTGGTGCTGACCGAGCTGCTAATCGAAGCTGCCCTGTTCCGCACCGAGAGCCGGGGCGGACACCACCGCACAGATTCGCCCCACGCCCAGCCTTTTTGGCAGCGCCACACCGATCAACAGCGGCACCGGCCCCCCAGCACCGCTGCTGTTCAGGGCACTGGGCCGGCGTAACCGGATAGCCGGGCGAGATCAGCTAGGGACTTAACCCCTGAATCGAGCTTGCCGTTGATCTCCCAGGTGGGGAAGCCCTCAATTGCCTTGGTGTCGCACAGTGACTTCTGGCTGTTTTGGCCATCGGCAGCGCACTCAACCAGGCCCAACTTGGCGCTGGCTTCCTTGCCGAACAGCTCCTTCTGCTCATGGCAATGGGGGCACCAGTAGGCCGTGTACATCACCGCGCCGGTGCTACTGAGATGCTCTGCCAGGGCAATCGCTTCTGGACTACTGATGGCCACAACTAGGGGGGGGACCCCAGCCCCCCGCACCGCTGCGGGGCGATCCACAGAAGCCGCCCAGCCCAGGCCCACCATGCCCACCAACAAGGCCACGATCACGGCCCTGAACACCAGCTGGCCGCGGTCTTCCCACTCCCCACCAACGAGGCTGATCACTAACAGACTCAGGCTGAGAGTCGCTGAGAGCACGCAGAAGAAACAGAAGGCCTGAATCTTGAGAACCATCACCCCCATCAACAACAGGCTGAAAACAGCCATGCCCGTGCTCAGCAGCAATAGGGCCCACCAACTGCGCTGGGCAAGGGCCGCTCTCGAGTCGCCGCGCAGCACCAGAGGCAGCACAGCAAGCAACAAAACCGCCCCGTAGGCCAGCCAGCCAAACAAAGACAGGGGCTGGCCAAAGATGCTGCCCCAGGCGCTGTTCAGCACCTTGTCGCAGCCCTCTGCTCCGCCAGGGCAACTCAGCGGACCCAGCAGACCCCAACGCTTCAGGGTGATGGCGCCGGTATCGATGGCGCCGATGGTGGCCAACACAGCCATGGCCACCCGCGCCCAGCGGCGGGCCGGATCACTACGGCGCCGGCTGGAGCTAAGGCGCTGGCTGAGGCGGGTTGAGGTCACGGGTCGTAGCCCAGGCAGGCCTGATTGTGGCAGGCGCAACCCAGGGTTTCAGGGTGCCGTCAGAGTGCAACGTAGGGTGAATCTCTGCCCTGGAAAAACTGTGACCCAGGAAACCCACGCTCCTGCAGCCAAGCCCACCGTGGCATTTGCCCACTTGGGCTGCGAAAAAAACCGCGTGGACACCGAGCACATGCTGGGCCTGCTAGCCGAGGCGGGCTACGGCGTCAGTGCCGATGAAAGCGACGCCACTTTGGTGGTTGTGAATACCTGCAGCTTCATCCAGGAAGCACGAGAGGAGTCGGTGCGCACCCTGGTGGAGCTAGCCGAACAGGGCAAGGAACTCATCATCGCGGGCTGCCTGGCCCAGCACTTCCAGGAGGAGCTGCTCGAAAGCCTCCCCGAAGCCAAGGCGATCGTGGGTACCGGCGACTACCAGCACATCGTCAGCGTGCTGGAGCGGGTGGAGGCCGGCGAGCGGGTCAATCAGGTGAGCGCCAACCCCACCTTCGTCGGCGACGAGCACCTGCCCCGCTACCGCACCACCAGCGAGGCCGTGGCTTACCTGAAGGTGGCCGAGGGCTGCGACTACCGCTGTGCTTTCTGCATCATTCCCCACCTGCGCGGCAATCAGCGCTCTCGCCCGATCGAGAGCATCGTGGCTGAAGCGAAGCAGCTAGCGACTCAGGGGGTGAAGGAGTTGGTGTTGATCAGCCAAATCACCACCAATTACGGCCTCGATCTAGCCGGCAAGCCCCAGCTGGCGGAGCTGCTGCGGGCCCTTGGGGAGGTGGAAATCCCCTGGATCCGCGTTCACTACGCCTACCCCACCGGACTCACCGAGGCAGTGCTTACGGCCTACCGCGAGGTGGCCAACGTGTTGCCCTATCTGGATCTGCCTTTGCAACACAGCCACCCCGAGGTGCTGCGCGCAATGAACCGCCCCTGGCAAGCGGATGTAACCGGCGGCGTGCTGCGGCGGATCCGCGAACAGCTGCCCGAGTCGGTGCTGCGCACCACCTTCATCGTGGGCTTTCCTGGCGAGACCGAAGAGCACTTCCAGCACCTGCTCGATTTCGTGACCGAGCAGCAGTTCGACCACGTGGGCGTGTTCACCTTTTCACCGGAGGAGGGCACCCCCGCCGCCGACCTGCCGGACCAGGTGCCCGCCGAGGTGGCAGTAGAGCGCAAGGATCGCCTGATGGCCCTACAGCAGCCGATCGCCGCCGCCCGCAACGCCGCTTGGGTGGGCAGGATCGTGGATGTGCTGATCGAGCAGGAGAACCCCAGCAGCGGTGAGATGCTCGGCCGCTGCGCCCGCTTCGCCCCCGAGGTTGATGGCGAAGTGCGGGTGCATCCAGGCGAGGGCGGACTTTGCGCAGCACCAGGCACCATGGTGCCGGTGCGCATCACTGCTGCCGACACCTACGACCTCATCGGCGAGGTAGTGGGCGCCAAAGCGATGGTGGCTGAGGCCGTTGACGTCCGCCGCCTGGGCGCTTGAACTGGCGGACGCATCAACGCACCACCTTTCTGGTTGCCTCAGGACTGAGCACAGCTGGATCCTTCGCAGGCCTCACGGCTAAGGGCTGGATCCTGATGGATGGCAGCGGCAATGCCCTAGTACTGGCCCTCCATTTCGCGGTGCTGGCCCTACCTGCCCTGGTGGTAAGTGGGCCAGCAGGGGTTGCAACCGACAAGCTGGGCTGCGAAGCCGTGCTGATCCGCTCCCAGTGGGGACTTTTCGCAGCAGGCATCCTGGGAGCCGTTGCCATACCCCTGAGCAATGGCGACCTGCAGGTTGTCCTGTTGCTACTGAGCACCCTGCTGGTAGGCATCGCCAGTTCCTACGAACTCACGGCCCGCAACAAATATTGCGCCCTACTGGTGGAGGATCCCCAGCAACTGGCTCCGTACCTCACCAGCTTTTCGGTGGTTTTCAACGTGGGCAAGCTGGTGGGGCCTCCCATAGGGGGCTGGCTGCTGGCCTGGACCGGCGCGGGCACGGCCCTCGCGATCGATGCCGCAACTTACTTGATCCCCATCGCCTCAGTGCTGTGGCTGCTCCACCCCAATAGGGGACTGGAGCAGCGCAGCATGGCTGGCGCCAGCAGTGGGCTCAGAGCCGCCTGGCGCGGCAGTGGTCCAGTGCTGCGGCATGTGCTGATCTACACGGCACTGGCTTGTTTACTGGGCTTTTTCCACCCAGGCCTAGCCCCGTTGATGGCCCGGGATTTGCTGGGCCCCTCCCCCCAGGCCCTTGGCCTATTCACCAGTGTGTTGGCGGCAGGAAGCATCAGCGGCGGCCTGGTACTTCAGCGTCACAGTCGCTGGTTGAGCCAGCGGCCCGGCCTGCTGCTTGGAAGCTGCACCCTGATCACCGCAGCAGCCCAACTGGCCATGGCCGCTTTCAGCAGCCCAGAAACGCTGGGAATAGGTCTGGCGGCTACCTTCGCCCTCGGGGCTGGCACCGCCAGCCTGCTGGCAGGGGTCAATTTGATCAGCCAGGTGGGTTCTTCAATGGCCATCCGGGGGCGCATGGCCGGCCTAGGCCAGATTGCCTTCCTAGGTGGGGGCGGCCTCAGTGGCCTACTGGCAGCTGCCATGAGCCTGACGCTCGGGTTGCAGGGCACCTTTGCCGTGCTTGGGGCCGCTGGCTTCGTCTTGGGCCTACAGGAGCTGATCAGCCGCAGGGGCCTGAGACTCAAACTCAGATGAGTTTGATGCCGCGCAGCACGATCGATGCGGCAATGGCAACGGCAAGCCCACCACCAAACAAACCCAGGTAAATCGCAGCAGCCATGGCAGGCCATCATTGAAGGTGAGGCCATTACAGCAGAAAGCCCGCAGGCTTCAGCACTTCCGCAGACCTCCTAAGCTTTCATTCATTAACACCGCATAGCAGCGCAGAAAAAGCGCCCTGGTTTTCCCCGGTCATCAACCCAGCTCGGCTGTTTGCATGCGCACTCTCTTCGTCTACCCAGAGTTCCCGAAAACCTTCTGGAGCTACGAAAAAATCCTCGAGTTGATCGATCGCAAGGTGCTTCTACCGCCCTTGGGATTGGTCACAGTTGCCGCCCTGCTGCCCCAGTCATGGGAAATGAAGCTGGTTGACCGCAACGTGCGCGAGGTCAGCGAAGCCGAGTGGGACTGGGCCGAGCTGGTGGTGATCTCCGGGATGATCGTCCAGAAGGCCGATTTGGCCACTCAGATCGGCAAGGCCAAGCAGCGCGGCATCCCCGTCGCCGTGGGAGGTCCTTTTGCCAGTTCCACCCCAGACGCGCCCGAGCTCGACCTGGCGGATTACAAGATCCTCGACGAGGGTGAAATCACCCTGCCGATGTTCATCGAAGCCATTGAGCGGGGTGACAGCCATGGCCGGTTTAGCTCTGATGGCGTCAAGCCAGATGTAACCGGAACGCCGATTCCACGCTTTGACCTACTAGAGCTGGACGCCTACTCAGAGATGTCGGTGCAGTTCTCCCGAGGCTGCCCCTTCCAGTGCGAGTTCTGCGACATAATTGTGCTGTATGGGCGCAAACCTCGCACCAAGAACCCTGAGCAGCTAGTTGCCGAGCTGCAGTGCCTCTACGACTTGGGCTGGCGCCGCTCAGTGTTCCTGGTAGATGACAACTTCATCGGCAATAAGCGCAATGTCAAATTGCTGCTGCCGCTTTTGCGCCAATGGCAAATTGAGCACGGCTTCCCCTTCAGCTTCGCCACCGAAGCCTCAGTGGATCTAGCGGCGGACGATGACCTCATGCAAATGATGGTGGAATGCCGCTTTGAGAGCGTCTTCCTCGGCATCGAGACCCCCGACGAAGCAAGCCTGGAAACTGCCGGTAAATTACAAAATACCCGCAGCTCCCTAGTGGATTCTGTCGACAAAATCACCTCCTACGGATTGCGGGTGATGGCTGGTTTCATCATCGGATTCGATGGCGAGAAAGAGGGCGCGGGCGGCAGAATCGTCGAGTTTGTGACCCGCACTGGCATTCCCCACGCGATGATGGGCATGCTTCAGGCCCTTCCAAACACAGCTCTTTGGCATCGCCTCGAGAAAGAAGGTCGCTTGATCGAAGGCAAGGCAGCTGCGAAAGGGGTTAACCAAACCAACCTGCTTAATTTCGAGCCCACCCGGCCAATTCGCGACATCGCCAATGAGTATGTAGATGCTTTCGGCGCCCTTTATGAGCCGAACGCTTTCATCGATCGCGTTTATTCCTACTTCCTGAAACTGCCACCCCAACAATGGAAGAAGTTGGTTGTTCCTGGCAGCCGTCCGCCCAAGCCGACCAGCTGGGTTGACCTGCGCGCTTTAGGAATCGTTCTTTGGCGCCAAGGCCTTAAGCGCAACACCAGGGTGCGCTTCTGGAAAGCGCTTTATGGCATTTACCGCCACAACCCGAAGCGATTCATTGGCTTCATATCGATCCTGGCTCACAACGAACACTTCCTCGAATACCGCGCAATCGTGCGGCGCGAGATAGAAGAGCAGCTCGCCACCCTGCCACCCGATCCTCCAAAGGCCACAGCTGAACCGAGCCGCGAGCTACAGCCGGTTTGAAGGTGTTAGCTGAATCCAGTCAACTAACTTGGCTGGATTGATGCATCAATATTTATAGCCCTGATTTACTCAATATTTATTTATTCAATCTTGGATATATTCAATTCTTTGTTCAAGGCACGCTTGAGCTCTTTGAAGCTCCCTGCCTAGATAGAGGGCGTGGTCTAGGCAGGTGAGCGGGTGAGGGCCTGGACCTTCGGTCAGGTCAATACCCAGTTGCTTGGCACTGCAGCCCCGAAAAACTGCCAAGGGCGCGCGAACGCCGCCGCCACGGCAGCTCAATACCTCTCCGGTATCGGGATCAGTGGCTAAGCCCCGCTCATCGATGCCATTGCCGTAGTGCTCAACCACCAGCTCCGCCGCCTCGCGATCGATGCGAATTAGGAAGTAGCCGGCTGGGTCTAAGGCGATGAACCGCTGGGAGAGCTGGTCATCGAGCTGTTGGCGGCTGGGAGGTACTTCAGGCATGCGGTGGATCGTAGGCAGCCGTAAAAGGCAGCTCCGCATTCATGGCCGCCATCAGCTCGGCCATCTCCTCATTAGCCCCAGGCAACCAGCGCTGCAGGATCGAGGCAAAACGTGGATCGCTCCAGCGATGCAGGCTGACGCGGGGCTGGGCCACGAAACCACGCCGGCGCTTGTGGCTACCGCCAGCGCCGGGATCAAAGGCGCGGATGCCGCGCTCGATTGCCCAGGCAATCGGAGCGTAATAACAGACCTCAAAATGCAGGCAGTCAATCTGCTCATCACTTCCCCAGTAGCGCCCCCAGAGCTGGTCGCCGGCGTGGACGCACAGCGACATGGCCACCGGCTCGCCGGGATCGCCGCGATGGGCACTGAAGAGCACTATGTGGCGCCGCAGCTTCGGATCGGCAGCCAGGGCGGCAAAAAAGGATTCACTCAGATATTTGCTGCCCCAGGCCCCCCAACGACTGCAGTGCTGGGCATAAAAGTCATACATGCGCCCAACTAAAGCCGGCGGGATTGCCTCACCCAGCAGGGGCGTAACCGTGAGGCCAGCGGCTGCCACCGCCTGCCGCTCCCGCTTGATGTTGCGGCGCTGGTTGGCATTGAAGCTGGCCAGGTAGGCATTGAAATCCCCATGGCCGGGGTTGATCCACTGGCTCTGCTGATTAACCCAGGCAGCACAGCCAGCCGCCTCAGCCAGCGGCTGCCAACCTGGATCCACATAAAGAAAATTGCAGCTGAGGATGGCGTGCTGGCGGCAGAACGCATCGATCAGCTCAAGCATCAAAGCGGTTAACTCCGCCTCGTCCTCAGCGGGGTCGATCAGGAAGCGGTAGCCCTGCACCGGGCTCACCGGGCTCATGCCCACCAGCTTTGGGTAGTAGCGCAGGCCCAACTGGCCAGCGAGCTGGGCAAAACTCTGGTCGAAAACAAATTCGCCGTAGCTGTGACCCTTCAAATAGAGAGGAGCCACCGCCAGCAACACCTCGCCGCGCCACAGGCCTAGATGACAGCCCTGCCAGCCCTCCCGCGGCGCAATACTGCCGCTGGCCTCGAGCTGCTGCAGCCAGCGCCAGCGATAAAAAGGCAACTCTTGGGGGTGCGCCGCCGCCAGCAGGGCATCCCAATGGGCTTCGGGAATCTCGGCCAGGCTTTGGTGCCAGCGGGACTGCAACTCAGCCATGGCTGCAATGGGGGCTCGCAAGGGGCAAAACTAACTACAGCTGCGCCGCCTTGGTGCCTCAATCGTTCCGTTCCCTGGCAACTCCGGTGCAACTGTTCGCCCCAGTACTGTTCGCCCCGGTGTTGATGACGAGCCTGCTGCTGCCGGTGTTGCAGCTGGTACGCCCCCAACTGGAGCAACGGCTGAAAACCGTTTGCGTGGAAACCGCAGCCGCCGGCAATGCCAGCCTGGCCGCCAAATTAGAAGCTCCCTGCGCCCAGCTGGCCCGCCCCACCAGCCAGTGCCTGGTGGAGGAAACCGCCTCGAGTGGACGGGGCTTGGCGGTGCTGGGGGATCTGATCCGCGGCGACTTCGGCGCCGACAGCGAAGTAGTGCTGAAACGCTGCCTGGCCCGCATGTTGGGCCTGCCCGCCGACACCCTCCAGCAGATTCCCCTGCGGGAGCTGGCTCAGGGCTTCGCCAAGACGCGGCGGTAGCGCAGCAGCAACTCCTCACCCTCCAGGCGCCGGTGCTCCTGCAGGCACCACTCCCCAGCCTGAACTGCGGCCTCCAGGGGCAACCAGGCATGGGGTCCGCCCAGCAGCCGAGGGCAAAGGGTCAGCTGCAGCTCGTCGATCCAGCCTTCGGCCAGCAGGCTGGCGGCAAGGGCCGCACCGCCCAGCACCACCAGCCGGTCCAGCCCCTGATCCGCCAGGGCAGCCAGGGCCACACCCCAGCTCTCTAGATCCAGGCGACGATCAAAAGCCGGGACTAGCGGCGATCGCTTGGGTGTCAGCAGCCAGCGCTGCAGCGGCTGCTGCCAGAAATGCAGATCCGGGGAAAAATCGTTGCTACAACTCACTACAACGGCCACCGGCTGCTCAGCTCGGCCGCTGGCTGCTCGCTCGGCCAGCAGGTGAGGCGCACGAATTAGGCAGGTACTGCCATGGCACCGCAGGGTTTCGGCACCGATCAGGCAGCCATCAGCCCAGGCGAGGGCCTCCTCCAACACCTGACGATCCCCAACTCCACCCAACTGGGCAGGGCCACCTTGCGGGGGCGCCAAGCGGCCATCCAGGCTGACGGCCAGCACCAGCCGCAGCACGGGTCTCAGCCAGCCACCAGGGCTTCGAGCGCCGCAGGCACCATTTCCAGCTGGGGAGTTTCAGCAAACACCTCGGCGGCGTTATTGGGGCTTTCCTGCAGACGCACCTTGTGCAAGCGCGCGCCGGTGGCTGCAATTGGGGCGCTGAGCAGGTCGGCGATGTGAAGGGCGATGTTCTCAGCTGTAGGCACCGTGCTGGCGAAGTGCTCCACGTCCTTGTTGAGGAAGGTGTGGTCGAAGGGCTCCACCACCAGTTCGTCGACGAGCTGCTGCAGAGCCGCAAGATCACAGACCATGCCGGTGCGGGCATCGATCGGGCCTCGGACGGTTACATCGAGCAGGTAGTTGTGGCCGTGGCCATGGGGCCGGGCGCACTTGCCGTAAATGGCTTCGTTTTCGCCTTGGGAGAGCTCGGGCCGGGCCAGGCGGTGGGCGGCGGCGAAGTGGGTGCGGATCGAGAGAAAGGCTTCCATGGGGATTGGGGCGGAGCCGGGGGCGAGCAGGTCGACCCAGAGCGTGTCGGTTTCGTGCAGACGCAGCCCCACCAGGGGCAGCTGGGGGGCCAGGCGGGTCCAGATGGCCTGGCAAAGGGCTTCAGTAGTGGGCAGCTTGCCCTCAGGACGATCCAGGTCGAACTCAGGCCAAGCCTCGTTGAGGTAGCGAAAATCAAGCTGGGCCGTCACCTCAGAGCGGATCGCGTGCTTCACCTCAGAGAGATTGAGCACCATGCCGTCCGCATCGAGCGGACCAGCCATGGCCACCACCAAGGTGTAGTTGTGGCCGTGGCCGGGGGCCAGGCTGCAGGGTCCGAAGCGGGCCTGATTCTCTTCAGCGCTGAGCTCCGGCAACCAGTAGCGATGACTGGCACTAAAGGTGGCCCGCCTGGTAATTACACAGGGGCGGCCCCGCCCGTGGCTGGAGCTGGCCGGGTTCGGCGAGAAACCTGACGCTGTTGCAGTAGCAGTCATCGCCCGGGTCGGTGGCTCACCATCCTAGAAACGGGCACGGGCCAAGGCGTCGAACCAGGAAAACCCCGCCATGAATAGACCCCCATCGCCAAGCTTGACCCAGCGCTTGCAAGGGCTAAACGTTTATTTGATCGGCATGATGGGCGCCGGTAAAAGCGCCGTCGGCCGCCCCTTGGCCGAAGCGCTGGGCTACCGCTTCCTTGATGCAGACGATGCCCTGGAGCAGGTTGCTGGCCGCACCATCCCCGAAATCTTTGCCACTGACGGCGAAGCCGGCTTCCGAGAACTGGAAACGGCTGTGCTTGGCCAGATCGCCGGCTGGCATTCCTTGGTGGTGGCCACCGGAGGTGGAGTGGTGACCAAGCCCGAGAACTGGGGCCATATGCGCCAGGGGGTGGTGGTGTGGCTAGATGCGCCAGCGCCATTGCTGCTGCAACGCCTGCGCGCCGATTCCACCCCCCGGCCCCTGCTGCAGGCAGGTGATCCCGGCGCCCGCCTAGGCGAGCTGCTGGCCCAACGGCAGCCGCTCTATGCCCAGGCCGACCTGCGGGTGCAGCAAGCTGGAGATAGCCCCGCCCAAGTGGCCCAGCAGGTGCTGACCGATCTGCCAGCCATTCTCAAAGGCCCCGCTGCTGCGCCTGAGGCCCCGGTGGAGCTGCGCCAGGCCGATGGCCAGATCACGCCATCCCTCAACTGAGTTACCCCCCCTAGCCGGGCGGTTCGATCCGCACCGCAAACCACTGAATCGTCAGGCCAGGCTCCAACTCCAGTTCGCAGGCGGTTTCCAGCAGTCGCTGGGCCTGCAGGCCCGGGCTAGAGAGACCGGCCAGATCTGCCGGCACCGGCTCCAGCTTGGCAAGCCGGGCCTCAAGCCAGGCCAGGGTTTCGGCCGCCGTGAGAATCCGCTCGCCGCCACCTGGCTCCAGCACCACGTAATGATCAAGCTCCCGCAACAGGGGATCGGACATGACTGGAGCCCTACTGGCACCCATCCTGGCGCTGCTGCTGGCGATGGGGCCGGGCGTGCTGGCAGAACGGGCCGCCCACTGGCCCGAGTGGCGCCTGCCCGCTCCCCTAGAGCGACCCTCAACTCGAGCCGGCCACCAAGACCTGAGCTACCCCGACTGGATGGCCGGGCGCTGGCAGGTGCGCAGCGATGACCTGGACTACGAGGTGCGCTTCAGCCCCGACCCAGGCGGAGCGGTGGTGGGCGATCGGACCTTCAATGCCACCGCGATCGGCCGGGCCCTGCTGGGCGCTGCCCTGCTGCAAGTGCGCAATGATCCGGCCAACCCAAACCGCCAGATCGCCTTGCTGGCGGGGGATCAGCAACTGGAATCGACGGTGGTGGGACGCCGCAGCGAGTCGCCCAATCCCACCGGCTTCTGGTCTGACGAACTGGCCCTTCAGGTACTGCACGGCCCCGGCGCCCCCCGGGTTAGCCGGGTAGAAACCCTGAGCCACTACAGCCAAAATCCCGACGGCACTGTTACAACCGAACAGTGGCAAGCCAGCTATCCCTCACCGGCTCTGGGCCTGGCCGCCGCGGCCAGCAGCAGCGGCCATTTCCAACTAACTCTGACGCCGCTCAGCCCCGACCAGCTTCCAGCGCAATCCGATCCCGCCAGTTGAACAGGGGTTCAAGCAGCGGGTGGTCGGCGATGCCGCTAACCCCTTGGCCCGCCAGGGGGGCGCCGCTGCTGGAGGGAAACTTGAGCAGCCCCAACTGGGCGGCAACAGCCAGATCGGCAAGGGTGAGGCGATCGCCCACTAAGTAGGGCTGATCGGCAACCAGCACAGCCAACTGCTCGAGGTTCGTCTGCAGCTGCTGGCGCTCAGCACTGCCCACCACCGTTGCCACCGCCTCGCCGACGCCCGCCATGACAGCTGCAGGCAGGTTGCTGACCAGCTGGCGCAGGGGGCCGGGGGTGGAGTCGGGCAGCAGGGCGGAGCGCAACAGCGGATCAACAGCAGCCGCTTGCACCAGGGCAAGCCGGCAGCCGGCAGCAAGGGCCGTATCGGCCCAGTCTTCGATCAGCAGCACCCGGGCTCGCTCGGCCGGGGCCTCGGGCAGCAGCAGCGGCTCGGGGTGATGCCGCTCTAAATAAAGGGCAATGGCCGTGGAATCGGCAATTACTTCACTGCCATCCAGCAGCACTGGCACTTGGCGCTGGCCCGACAGGCGGAAGAGTTCCAGCTGGCCCAAGCCGGGCGTGACCTCGACCACCGTGTAGTCGAGCCGTTTGGCGGCCAACACCAGCCGTACCTTCTCGCAAAAGGCCGAATGCCTGAACTGGTGCAGTTCCATGCTTCAAACCTGACCTCTGGGCGGCAGAGTAGCCAGCAAGCAGCAAGGACCGACCACCCCGGGCGATGAAGGACTTCTTCCTGAATGTGACGCGCTACCCGCGCTACCTGGTGGCCTTTGGCCTGGGTGTGGCCAATTCGGTGTTCGAACCGCTGGCAGCCCGGGGCCGCAATCCGGTAACGGCGGTTGCCCTGATTGGCGCCGGCGTCAGCGGCCTCCTGAGCCTGGGGCTGATCCTGCATGCGATGGTGAACCCAGCACCGCTGGCATAGCCATGGCACAGAGCCGACGGGTGGAGCGGGTGGCCTCCCTGATCCGCCGCGAAATTAGTGAGCTGCTGATTGGCGGCATCAAGGACGAGCGGGTCAACCAGGGGATGGTGAGCGTCACCACAGTTGAAGTGGCCGGCGATCTGCAGCACTGCAAAATTTTTGTGAGCGTCTTCGGCAGCGACTCCGACAAGGAGCAAGCCATGGCAGGCCTGCGTTCGGCTAGCGCCTTCGTGAAGGGTGAGCTGAGCCGGCGGCTGAAGATGCGGCGCACCCCTGAGGTGGTGTTTGTGCTCGATCGAGGCATCGAAAAGGGCACCACAGTGCTGGGGCTGCTCAATCGCCTAGAAGACGAGCGGCAGGAGAAAGGCGAACCCGCCGAAGCCAGTGATCTCTGAACCAAGCCCGACCCAAACCGCCGGTCCAGCCCTGCTGCGCCTGATCCACCAGCTGATCGTGGTGCGCGCCAGCGGCAAACTCGCCGACCACCAACGCGGCTACCCCCGCTGGGAGCTGCCTAACAACAAGCTCCGCAGCCTGTTGGAGGCTGGCGTGGGCGGCGTGATCCTGCTTGGCGGCAGCGCCGCCGAGGTGGCCCTGCGCTGCCGCCAGCTGCGCCGCTGGGCCGGTCAGCCGCTGCTGCTCTGCGCCGATGTGGAGGAGGGAGTGGGCCAGCGTTTCGACGGCGCCACTTGGCTGGTGCCACCCCTAGCCCTGGGGCGCCTCTACGGACGCGACCCCCAACAGGCGCTTGAGCTAGCTGAACGCTACGGGCAGTGCACGGGCCGAGATGCCCGGGGCCTGGGGCTCAACTGGGTGCTGGGGCCGGTGTGCGATGTCAACAACAACCCGGCCAACCCGGTAATCAATGTGCGGGCCTGGGGGGAAGATCCAGCCACAGCGGGGGCGCTGGCAGCGGCCTTTGTGCGGGGCGTGCAGGCAGCTGGGGTGCTCGGCTGCGCCAAACACTTCCCCGGCCACGGCGACACCAGCAGCGATTCCCATATCACCTTGCCCCTGCTGCCCCACAGCCGCGAGCGGCTGGCGGCGATCGAGCTACCGCCGTTTCAACAGGCGATCGCTGCTGGAGTGGCCTCGGTGATGACCGCCCACCTGATGCTGCCGGAGCTTGATCAAAAGCGGCCAGCCACCCTGTCCAAGCCGGTGCTTACCGGACTGCTGCGCCAGCAGCTGGGCTTCGGTGGGTTGATCGTGACCGATGCCCTGGTGATGGACGCGATCACCGGGCGCTACGGCGCCGGGGAGGCGGCCGTGCTGGCCCTGGAGGCCGGGGCCGATCTGGTCTTGATGCCCGCCGATGCGGATGCCGCCATCGCCGCCATCGCTGAAGCGGTGGCCAGCGGCCGGCTCAATGTTGAGCAGCTGGAAGCCAGTGCCGAGCGCCGCCTTCAGGCCCTGGAGCGCTGCGCTGGGCCTGAAGCGGCCTTGGCCGTTGCCGATCCAGAGGCGGCCGCCCAACCCAACCAGGTCCTGGCCCTGGAGCTGGTGCGGGCCACCATGGAGACGGCGGGCAGCAGCGGCGCCGCCACCCCCCAGGCCGGCATCAATCTGATCAGGCTCGACTCGGCCTTGGCCGCAGCCGCTGCAGTGCTAACTGCCACTGCTCCAGCCTTGGCTCGGCCCGAATCCCGCGGCTGGCGCACCCTGCTGCTGGAGGCCCGCAGCCCCAGCCCTTGGGGCACCGACACCGACGCGCCTCTCGCCATGGAGCGGCTCGGCCCAGGACAGGTGCTGCTGCAGTTGTTTGTGCGGGGCAATCCCTTCCGAGGCAGCGCCGGCAGCGCCGAGCCCTGGCCTGCGGCACTGCGTCAATTAGCAAAAGCCGGAAGGCTGGCGGGGCTGGTGGTGTACGGCAGCCCCTACCTCTGGGAGGAGCTGCGCCCCCTTCTGCCGCCGGGCATCCCTGGCGTCTACAGCCCCGGCCAGATGCCCCTGGCGCAGGCCGAAGCTCTCCAAAGACTGGGCAGTGGACTGGGGCTGGGAGACACTGAAGCGGGCGCTGGCTTCACCGACTGAGCCGGAGCCGAGCTGCCTGTTTCCAGCCCCGTCCCCATCCGGCCCATGCTCAGTCTCTCGATGATCGTGCGCAACGAAGCCGAGCGGCTGGAGCGCTGCCTGGCCTCGGTGGCGGGCTTCGTCGATGAGATGGTGCTGCTGGACACCGGTTCCAGCGATGCCACCATCGCCATCGCCGAGAGCTGCGGTGCGGTGGTGCGCCAGCTGCCCTGGCCAGGGGATTTCGCGCCGGCCCGGAATGAGGCCCTGGCGCACGTGAACGGCGACTGGGTGCTCGTGCTCGATGCCGACGAGTGGCTGCTGCCCGAGGCCCGCCAGCCGCTCCAAGCCCTGATGGCCGAGCCGGATCTGCTGCTGATCAACCTGCTGCGGCAGGAGCTGGGGGCGGCCCAGTCGCCTTACTCAAATGTGAGCCGCCTGTTTCGCCGCCATCCAGCCATCCACTGGAGCCGGCCCTACCACTCGATGGTGGATGACAGCGTGCTGGCCCTGCTGGAAAAGGAGCCCCACTGGCATCTGGCGGATTGCGATGTGCCTGCGCTAGCCCACGATGGCTACCGCAGTGATCTGCTGGCCAGCGGTGCCAAGGCAGAGCGGCTGCGCCAGGCCATGGAGGCCGACCTTGCCGCCAATCCTGGGGATCCCTACGCCTGCGCCAAGCTCGGCAGCCTGGAGGTGAGCGAGGGCAACCGCGAACGCGGCATCGCCTTGCTGCAGCAGGGGTTAGCCCGGTGTCCAGCCAGCCGCCACCCCGAGCGCTACGAGCTGCTGCTGCACCTGGCGATCGCCCTGGGCAGCAGCGACCCAAAGCACGCCTGCCAGCTATACCGCCAAGCCCTGGAGCTACCCCTGCCGCCGCGGCTCACCCTGGCGGCCCGGCTGAATCTGGCCGCCCTGCTGCAAGAGCCCAGCACCACGAGCCAGGGTGCCCTGGAAGAGGCCTGCGAATTGTGTCGCCAGGCCTGCGCAGCAGCGCCCGAACTGGCACTCGGGTGGCTGCACCTGGGGATTAGCGAGCGGCGACGCGGCCAGCTGCCGGCGGCAATCGCGGCCTACCGCTCAGCACTGGAGCGCGATCCAAGCCTGGCCGCCGCCCAGCAGAACTTGGCCGTTGCCCTGCTGCTCAGCGGTGATGTGCCAGGGGCCCGCAGCGGCTTCCGCCAGGCGATTTCCCTGCTGGAGCAGCAAAACCGGCAAAGCGAAGCGGAAGCACTGCGGCAACAGGCGGGCAGCATGGTCAAGCTGGATGACCAGTGATCCCCCTGGCCATGGCTTCTGACTCCTATCTGAGCGGCCGCAGCATCGCCGTGACCAGGGCCGAAACCCAGCTAGGTGAAGCCCGGCGCCTGTTTGAAGCCGCTGGCGCCACGGTGGTCGACCTCCCTGCCTTGGTGGTGACCCCACCAGGTGAATGGGGGCCCCTCGATGATGCCCTGGCCGAGCTTGATGATTTCCACTGGCTGGTTTTTTCCAGTGGCAACGGCGTTGAGGCCGTGGAGCAGCGGCTGCGCCGCATCGGCCGCTCCCTGGCACGGCGGCCCAGCCACCTGAAGATCGCTGCGGTAGGCCGCAAAACCGCAGCTCAGCTCGAATCGTTGGGATCGCCCGCCGACTTCATCCCGCCCAGCTTTGTGGCCGACAGCCTGCTGGAGCACTTTCCCGTCTCGGGTTGGGGGCTGCGCCTTTTGCTGCCCCGGGTGCAGAGCGGCGGCCGCACCCTGCTAGCGGATGCCTTCGCCGCTGCTGGTGTCCGGGTGGTTGAAGTTGCCGCCTACGAAACCGGCTGTCCAGAGGGTTTACCCAGCGCTGCGGTGGCCGCCCTAGAGCAACGGCGCCTCGATGCCATCACCTTCAGCAGCGGCAAAACCGTGAGCCACACCTGCCAGCTGCTGAAAGGGGCTTTCGGGCCCACCTGGAGCAGCCAGCTGGAGGGGGTGGCCGTGGTTTCAATCGGACCCCAAACCAGCGAGCGCTGCCGGCAGCTACTCGGCCGCGTCGATGCTGAAGCCGATCCCCATGACCTGAGCGGACTAGTGGAGGCCTGCGGCCGCAGCCTCAGAGCTCGGCCGTCACGACCTGCTTGCCCTGACGCAGGGTGAGGCGACCATTTTGAACATCGATGCTGGCCACGCTCCAACCCGCCGGCAGTAGGGGGGTGGTTCTGTGGTCCGTGGTTCTGTAGTCCGTGGTGCTGCCGCCTCTCTGACCGACCCGCAAGGTGCCGCTCTCGGCACCGAACTGCACCAGAGCCTCCGGGGTGCCGCCGGAGCGAATCACGCCGTTGAAGATCAAGCCAGGGGGGAGGCTGAGCGGTGTTGGACGGGCAGAGGAAGCTGTTGCGGGAGTCGCCAGGGGCGCAAATGGATCAACACGCCCTGACGAAACGGAAGCCACCACCTGGTTGGAGCTGGGCAGGGGTGTCAGTCCCGCCAAGGGAGCTGGTGCCCCAACAGGCGCTGGTGCTGGGGACGCCGGCTGCGACTTAGGCGGCGAGGTTGCCTGGCTGGAGGCCTGCGGGAGCTTCTCCCCAGAGCACGAGGCCAGCAGCAGGGCTGCAGCGATGGCAGCGCCGAGGAACTTAGGGGTTGCGAGATTCAACGAGATCACGGAATCGATCAAGGTTGGCCTGAAGCTCCTTGGTCACAATTCCACCCAGGATGCTTGGTTCCATCAATGGTGCCAAGACCCCAGGCAATTCATAGCTGACGCTCAGCTTGACCGCCGTGAGCTCGGGCCCCTGGGAATAGAAGCGCACCGCACCCTTAGTGGGCAGGCCTCCCACCGACTCCCAGTGCAGTTGCTGGGCCTCAACCCGCTGGCTGATACGGGCTTTCCAATGGAAGCGGAAGCCCTGGGCCGCCAGGGTCCAATCGGTGAGATCGGGATCGCCCGGCTCGGTTACAACCGACTCGATCCAGCGCATCCACTGGGGCATCGCCTCCAAGTCACTCCATACCTCCCACACCTGATCCACCGAGGCCCGGATCTCTGTGGTGACGCTGTGCTCAAGCCAACGGCCCATGGAATCTCCTACGAAACAGAGGTGTTGGTCGCCAGCGCAGCCTGGCTTCCCAGGATCGCCGCCGCGGCTAAGCGCCCACTCATGGTGGCGCCTTCCATCGAATCGATGTAATCCTGCTTGGTGTAACTACCGGCCAGATAAAAATTGGCTACCGGCGTGGCTTGCTCTGGACGGTAGGGCTCCATGCCGGGAGCCTCGCGGTAAAGGGACTGGGCCAGCTTCACCACGTTGCTCCACACCAGCTTCAGGCCCGCGGCCGAAGGGAACAGGCTGCGCACCTGGGCGTCGGTGTGGGCCACGATATCTTCGGTTTTCTTGGGAATCCAGGGATCACCTGGGGTGAGCACGCACTGGAGCAAGGAGCCCTGCCCCTGCTTGCGGTAATCCTCGGGACTGGCCAGGGCCAGATCGGCGAAGCAGCTGAAGTCAGCGTCGGCGGTGTAGAGCAGGTTGTCGAGGCCAGCGGGGCTGCTGAGATCGGCTCGGGCGGCGGTGGCGGCGGCGCCATCACCGAGCTCGGTTACCCAGCCGTCATAACGGAGCTGCACGGTGGCCACCGGCACCGCATCGAGCTTGTAAATGTTGTCGAATAGGGGCCAGCGGCGCCAGGCTTGGGGCAGCATTCGCTGAATACCAGGCACATCGCAGGCGGCCAGATAGGTGTCTGCGACTACAGAGACATCGCCCTCAGGGGTGCCGAGAGTGAGGCTGCTCACCCGGGTAGCGGGCTGGCCATCGACGCCAGCTGCCCCCTCCTCGAAATGCACCTCCGTAACCCGGTGGCGCAGATGCAGCCGGCCGCCGCGCTGCTGGATGTAGTCGAGAATCGGGCCCGTGAGCCAGCGGTGGGGCGAGCCTTTGAGCAGGTTGAGCTTGGAGGCCTCGGTTTTGGAGGCAAACATCATGAAGATCGTGAGCATGCAGCGGGCCGAGATCGCCTCGCAATCAATGAAGCCCAGGGCATAGGCGATCGGATTCCACATCCGCTTAATGCTCTGCTCACTGCCGCCATGGCCCACAAACCACTCCTGGAAGCTGATCCGATCCAGGGCTCGGATCGTCTTCATGGCCCCCTCGTAGTCCACCAAGCCGCGCACGATCGGGCTGGTGCCTAGGGCCAGGGCATTGCGCAGCTTGTCGATCCAGTCGAGCTGGGGAGTGGTGAAGAAGGCCTTCAAGCCGTTGAAGGGAGCGCCAAGGGCGAAGCGAAAGTCGAGCTCCCGCAGATCGCCGCCAGTATTCACAAACAGGTGGGTGTGGTCCTTGGGCAGCAGGTTGTCGATCGCCCCCACCTTGCGCATCAGGGCGAAGAGGTTGGCGTAGTTGAAAAAGAACACATGCAGCCCCATCTCAATGTGGTTGCCGCCCTCATCCACCCAGCTGCCCACCTTGCCGCCCAGAAACGGACGGGCCTCGTAGAGATCCACCTGGTGGCCGGCATCCACCAGATCCACCGCCGCAGATAAACCGGCCAGTCCCGCTCCCACGATGGCGACCTGCACCCTTTCAACCCTCAGTAGTGCGCTGACTCTATGGAGACACTCCGCCAGGCAGCGAACGGGGAGCCTCCATACAGTGGTTGCAACTGGCGTAGATCTTGATGAGTACCGAAACTGTCCCAGCTGTTGCAGCCCAGGCCCAACCCACCTTCACCGCCAAAGACGGGAAGGGGATCCTGATCACCGAACCGGCCATGAAGCAGCTGGGGGCGCTGATGAACCAGCAGGGCGAGGCCAAGGTGTTGAGGGTGGGCGTGCGCTCCGGGGGCTGCAGCGGCATGAGCTACACGATGGACTTCATCGATGCCAGCGCGATCCAGGGCGATGACGAGCAATACACCTACGAACCTGCCGATGCTCCCAGTTTCGCGGTGGTGTGCGATCCCAAGAGCCTGCTCTACATCTACGGAATGCAGCTGGATTTTTCCAGTGCCCTGATCGGCGGCGGCTTTAACTTCACCAACCCCAATGCCAGCCAGACCTGCGGCTGCGGCAGCTCGTTTGCGGTGTAATGCACGCCGGGTGGCAATCTGAGCAGATGACCAGGCAAGCCGCCTCCCTATGACCTCAGCAGACGTACCGTCCCTGTTCGAGCAGGCTATGCAGCGCTACCAGGAGGGAGCGGCACCCACTGAATTGATCGATAGCTTCATCGCCATCACCGAGCAGTCCCCCAACCAGTCGGCGGGGTGGACCTGCCTGGCCTGGCTGCAGCTGCTCGATGAGCAGCCCCAAGCCGCCCTGCGCTCCGCCAAAACCGCCGTGCGTCTTAACCCCCAGGACCCCCAGGCCCGCATCAACCTGAGCCTGGCCATGCTGGAAACGGGCGCCAAAGGGGTCCGCGAACACGTCGAAATTGTGCAGCGGGTAATGGCAATGGCGCCGGAGATGACTGGCGACCTGCAGAAGTCGATCGCCGATGGCCTAGTGCGCAAACCAGGCTGGAAGGCCATGGAGAAGCTGAAGGCCTGGCTGGCGGGTTGAAACCGGTTCTGCTACTGAGCAACGGCCACGGGGAAGACCTCAGTGGTGCCCTCGTAGCTGCCGAGCTGATGCAGCGGGGCATTCCGGTTGAGGCTCTGCCCTTGGTGGGTCACGGCAGCCCCTATCGCCAGCGGGGCGTGCCGGTGCTGGGCCGCACCCGCAGCTGCAGCACGGGCGGCCTCGGCTACACCAGCCTGCGCGGACGGCTCAGCGAGCTGCTGGAAGGCCAGATGGGCCATGTGCTCGGCCGGCTATTGCTTCTACGCCGCCGCCGCCGCCACTACGGCCTGGTGGTGGCCGTGGGCGATGTGCTCGCGGTACTGGGGAGCTGGCTCTCGGGCCTGCCCAGCGCCGTTTATCTAGTGGCTTACTCCAGCCACTACGAAGGCCGCCTGCGCCTGCCCTGGCCCTGCGGCTGGCTGCTGAACCAAGCAAGCATCAAAGCCATCTGGAGCCGCGATTCCCTCACCGCCAGCGACCTCAGCCAGCAACTGCACCGTGCCGTGGTCTTCCTCGGCAATCCCTTCCTCGACGTGGTGAGCGCCGCCACAAGCGAATCACTCCAGCCTCTAACAGCGTTGCAATTGGAGCTGGCGCTGGTGCCAGGCAGCCGCCTGCCGGAAGCGGCGCGCAATTTCGCTCTGATGCTGCGGGTGCTGGCCCTGCTGCCCGAGGAATGGGCGCGCAGCCAGCCCCTGCGGCTACGCGCCGCCCTGGTGTCCGAGCTCGACGGCAGTCGCGTTGCCAAGCTGGCCGGCCCCCTGGGCTGGCGGCTCGAGGCAAGCGACCGGCTGGTTCGCGGCCCCCTGGCAGTTGAACTTGGCTGGGGCCAGTTTGGGGAGATCTTGGCCTCCTCCCAGCTGGTGCTGTGCATGGCTGGCACCGCCGCCGAACAGGCCGTGGGGCTAGGCAAGCCAGTGCTGCAGCTGGTGGGACAGGGCCCCCAATTCACAGCGGGCTTTGCTGAAGCCCAGCGCCGCTTGCTTGGCCCAGGGGTGCGCTGCGCCCCCGGCAGCAGCGGCAGTGATGCAACCCTGAGGGCCAGTGCCCTGCTAGTCCAAAGCCTGCTGGAGCAGCAAAGCGATCACAAGCAAGGACCAGCCCTACGCCAGTCCCTGGCCGCCATTGGTCTGGAGCGAATCGGCGCGCCCGGCGGCAGCCAGGCGATGGCAGCGGCGATTATGGCAATGCTGTGCCCTAATCAGGCCTCTGAGCTGCCATGACCACACCTACCCCTCCAGGCTTGCTGCAGCAACTCAAGGGATCGATGGACACCCTGCTGGTGGTGGATGTGTTTGTGGTGATTGCCGGGGCAATTTGGTTTGCCGTGGCCGTAACCCTGCACAGCCAACACATCGAAGCCCCCCTGGAGTTGTTTCAGCGGCTGTGGGAACCGCTTTTTACCCCGGCAATTGGCTTGTTGATGGGAGCTGCCCTGCTCAGCGGGGTGCTGGGTTGGTGGCAGCGGCGAGGGCAGCGCTGAGCTGGGGATACTGAAAAGTGAATCCCTGGGCCAGCAAGCGCTCGGGCAGCACCTGCTGGCCCTCCAGCACCACCTGGGCCCCGTCGCCAAGCAGCAGCTGCAGGATCGGCCCCGGCACGGGCAGCAGGCTGGGGCGCCCTAGGGCCTTGCCTAAGGCACTGGCGAACAGGCCCATGGTGGTGGCTTCCGGGCTAACGGCGTTGTAGACGCCGCTGTAAGCGCCATCCTCAAGAGCCGTAGCGATCAGGCGACAGAGATCGTGGCGATGAATCCAGCTCATCCACTGGCGTCCGGTACCGACCGGCCCACCGAAACCCAAACGGAAGATGGGCATCATCTTGCCGAGGGCACCACCATCGGGGCCCAGCACGATGCCGATGCGCAGCTTCACCAGCCGGCAAGCAGCTGGAACCTGATCAGCGGCCGCTTCCCAGCGCTGGCAGATCTCGGCCAGAAAATCGCCCCCGGCTGGGCTGGTCTCGCTGAAGCGCGTCTGCGTACTGGAGCCGTAGAAGCCCACGGCTGAACCATTAACCAACACGGCGGGGGGCTGCTCCAGCCGCGCCAAGGCAGCCACCAGCAGCTCAGTTGTGCGAACGCGGCTTTGCAGCAACAGCTGACAGTGGCCAGGGGTCCAACGACGCTCAGCGATCGGCTCACCGGCGAGGTTCACGACACCCTCCGCCTCAGAGAGGGCCCTATCGAGGCCGTTATCGGCCCAACTGGCCGCATCGGCCGGATCTAGGCGTATGCAGGCCAGTCTCTTACCAACCAGAGCCGGAAAGGGCTGGGACTGACGGCTCACGAGGGTCAGCTCATGGCCTAGCTCGAGCAGAAAAGGCACCAGCTCGCGACCCACAAACCCCGAACAACCCAGCAGCAGCAGCCGCATTTCAGACCTAACAGCTTGGGGGAGGCTAGGCGGTTGCAACTAAGACGAGCTGGTCTGGACTGCCCGAAGCGCCTTAACCTGAGCCAACAGACAAATGCACCATGGCTGACGCCGCCCCAGCACCTGCCGCCCAGCCGCAAGTACAGACGCCAGCTCAGACACCCCTCAAAAAGGGCAGCCTGGTGCGGGTAAACAAAGCTGCCTACAGCGGCAGCCTGGAAGCCAGCGCCAGCGAAGCGCAACTGCCGGCCTACTTGGTGGACGGTCCTGGCGAAATCCTGGCCATCAAGGGTGACTATGCCCAGCTGCGCTGGCGACGCCCGGTGCCGGATGTGTGGCTGCGGCTAGACCAACTGGAAGCCTTTGGTAATTAAACCCAAAAGAGGGCAATCTTTTAGCTCAAATCCCTAACTCCCGCCGCTGGGACTGCAAGTCTTGACGGCGCAGGCGAGCTTGCTTCAGAAGCTCTCGACCATCGTGCAGGTATGAATCCACGTAACCCATGGTGTAGCGCTCCAGTTCAGTGAGAGCGTCTTTCACCAAGCTGAGGCAGTGATAAAGATCGAGGGCAAATGCTTGTCCCCCTGGTGGACATACTTGAGAGCGGTAGATCAACTCGACCTTGTCGACGCGGGCCTGGCCCTGTTCAAGAAAGGCACAGAATGACTCCATCAAGGTGTCGTCGTAGGGATCGGCGGAAAGGGCCTTGAGCTGGGCTGGAAATGGGTTGATCACCTGAGCCAAAAGCCGATCAATCGGCCCATACACCTGCTGCAACCACTGCTGCAACACGGCGTCAGTGGCAGCGCTGCGTGTCGACTGGGCACGGGCTCGCTTCACGGAAAAACTGGCCCCAGCCGGATCTAAAGAGGTGGGCGCTGTGAGGTCGTGGCGGCGGCGGCGATCGGCGTCGCGCAATACCTCCCAGGCTGCATTTAGGGCCAGGATTGTGCGGTCATCGCCGCCAGCATCCGGGTGGTGCTGCTTCACCAGGGCGCGGTAGGCGGCCTTGATTTCAGCGCCGCTGGCAGTGGGTGAAACACCCAAAACGCGATAAGGATCGAGAGTGGGATCTGCAGCAGCCAGGGCGAGGCCTCCGCAAGCAAAGGAATTGTTGATGACTTTAGGAACTCAAGCCCCACTGCCTGCGGATATCGCTGCGGCTGCCCAACAAAAAACCCCGGCGTGAGCCGGGGTTGATCGAGGTGTGTGTTGAGAAGTAGAGGACGAAGGACCGGAAATGTGTGAGGAATCCGGTCCAGTTTGTTTTGAGGATCAGAACTTGAAGGTGGTCTTCAGCACAGCGCCGAAGCTGTCCTGGGCGGACACGTTCTCGAAGTTGATGTTGTCAGCACCACCATTCTCGATCCAGAAGATCGCGGGGGTCACGCTGATGTTGTCGGTGACTTGGAACTTGTACCAGATTTCGAAGCCGAACTGGTTGGCTTCGGTGTTGGTTTCACCCAGGCCGATGCCGAAGGCATTGCCCTTGATGATGGCGTCAGCCCACTGCAGGCCAACCATCCAGGACCAAGCGTCGTCAGACGAATTGGAACCGTTGAACTGGCTGGCGCCGAAGCCAGCGCTGATCGAAGGCAACCAACCAGACTGCTCAGGCTGCCAGTAGGCACTGAAGCCGTAGTTGTTGGTGCCGTTGACTTCGTAGCCAAAGAGCTGGCCAGTGTTGAAGTTCACAGAACCGAAGGAAGAAGCAGCTTCGGTGTAGTTGTAGGCGAAGGCTGCACCCCAGCTTTTACCGGCATAGCCGACCTGAACGGTGGTGGTGCTGCCATCACCGACACCACCACCAACGGAGTTGCCCAGAGGCCCTTCAAAGTAAGAGGAA
>NZ_JAGQDB010000022.1:0-29642 GCF_024346495.1 Cyanobium sp. A1C-AMD
GCAGTTTCCCGGCAGCGGCCGCTTCTGGCAGCTCTGCGCCACCCTGCATGGTGCCAACTGGGCTTTTGCAAGCCGCGATCCGGTGCTGCCGCCGCGCAGCCTCTGGGACCTGGGCCAGCTGCTGCCGGCCCTGAGACCCTCCAACCTGGCCAGTGGCCTACTGGCTGCGTCCAGTGTGGCTGATCTGCTCACGTTCACGGGCTGTGGCGGCGATCCACGCCTGCGCCGCTTCCTGGATCTGCAGCTACGCCTCTACTCCCAGGAGCCAGCAGAGCGAACAGCCGCCCTCTATGGCGCCACCGTGCTGGCCATGGGCCAGGCACCGCTTGGGCTCTGGCACGTGCAGGGCTCAATGCAGGTGCTCAGCCAGCAGCTGGAGCAGGCCCTGGCTGCCGGCGGCGGCCAACTGCGACTGCGACACAGGGTGAAAGCCCTGCAGCGCAACAACGAGCCTGGAGGCGGGCCCGGCAGAGCGGGCTGGAGGTTGCAGGGCGAGCAGCCAGGGGGGGCCGGCAAGGGGCAGGAGTTCAGCTTGAGCGCTACCAATGTGGTGCTGGCCATACCGGTGCAAAGCCTGCCCGCTCTGCTCGGGCAGCAGCTACCCGCGGGCTACCGCAGCCGGATAGAAAATTTGAGCGATCCATCTGGAGCATTGGTTTTTTACGGTGCCATTGAGCGAGCACTGCTGCCTGCCAACTGCCCCAGCCACTTACAACTTGATTGGGCCGATCCGGGCACCTTGTTTGTGTCGGTGAGCCACGAGGGCGACGGCCGGGCGCCGGTGGGCCTCGCCACGGTGATCGCCAGCGTTTTCACACCAGCGAAACCCTGGTTTGGCCTCGAACCCACCGCCTACGACCAAGCCAAGGCCGAATCGCTGGCCGCCATGCAGCGGGGGTTGGAGTCGCTGCTGGGCATCAGCCCAGAACAGTGGCGCCACGCTGAGCTGGCCACACCCCGGGGTTTTGAGCGCTGGACCGGGCGGCCCTTTGGCTTTGTGGGCGGTCTGGGACAGCACCCCAGCCGCTTCGGGCCCTTCGGCCTAGCCAGCCGCACCCCCCTGCCGGGCCTGTGGCTATGTGGTGATTCGATCCACCCCGGAGAGGGCACCGCCGCCGTGGGCCTCTCAGCCCTGATGGCCTGCCGGCAGCTGCTGGCAGAGCGGGGCCAGACGCTGAGCCTCAGCGGACTGAGCACCTAGCCATGTCAGGGGGGATCAGAGAAACTGCGGCCGCAACTCCTGGCTGCGATCGAGCTCCTGCCGCAAGCCCTGCCAATCCCCCTGGCTCACCTGCTGCTCGAGGGCTTCCAGCTGCTGCCGGTAGACCGCCAGCGCCACTAATAGAGCCTCGCGGTTGCAGCGGGCCATCAGGGTGCCCAACTCCGGATTGCCGCCGCCCACCCGGCTGGTGTCGGCAAAGCCGCTCGAAGCCAGGGCGCGCAATAGACCAGCTAGATCCCCGGCGCCCGCAGCGCCAGCCCGATCAGCCGTATGCAGCAGGGCGGCACCCACCAAAACCGGCAGGTGTGAGATCAGCGCCACCGCTTGGTCGTGCTCAGCGGCGCCGCAACTGAGCCAGTGGGCCCCCACAGCCTGGGCCAAGCCCTGAACCAACGCCAGCGCCTGCGGATCGGTAGCGGCAGCGGGGGTCGCCACCCAAGGGCGCCCGTGAAACAACCCGTGCTGCCCCGCCTCCACCCCCGCCTCAGCCGTACCGGCCATCGGATGACTGGCGACAAAACGGGGATGCAGGCCCTGCCAGAGCTCCAGCACCGGCGCCTTCACCGAACCCACATCGGTGATCACCGCCTGGGGTGGCAACGCCGCCACCAACTCCTGCGGCGGCTCCAGCAGCCGGTCTAGGGGCAGGGCCAACACCACCAGGCTGCAGCCGGCAAGCACGGCGGGGTTGGTGCCCACCTCGGTGGCCAGGAGCCGCTGCCGGGCTCGCTCGGCGGTGGCCTCACGGTGCACTAAGGCACGCACCTCCACGCCTTGGTGCTGCAGATCCAGCCCCAAGGAGCCGCCAATCAATCCCAAGCCCACGATCCCCACGGGCCCCTGCCGCCACGGATTGGCAGTGCTGTGAGCACGAGCCTGGAGGCTGGGCAAGGAATCGGGAGTCATCGGGGCGCAGGAGCCATGCCGCCAGCTTCCTACGCTTTTGACCTGTTGGTTGGCTGGGAATGCTCGAAGCCCGCGCCCATCAGCAACTCAAAGACCTATTGCGCCAGGAGGGCAGTGCTCCCTGGCCCCACCACCTCAGCCTCAGCCGCTTGGTGGCCCGCAGCCTGCGCCGCAGCGACCACACCCTGGTGCGACTAGCCCCAGGCAGCGAACCAAGCTGGTGGATCAGCCTGCTGGTACCCCTTGCCCTGAGCGAGTGCCCCCTGGCAATAGTGGTGGGCGAGGCCCAACGCCAACGGCTGCTACAGGTGGAGCTGCCCAGGCTGGCAAAGGCCGAACCAAGCATGGCCCTGCCCTGCTTCGAGGGCGACCGAGCACCAGAAGATGCCCGCGTCTGGTTGCTTAACCATCAACAGCTGGTAGCGGCCTGGCAAAAGGGGTGGCTGGGGGAGCGCCAACTGGTGATCCCGGAGGCGGAACAGCTCGACACCCTGCTGCGCCAAGCCCTGGAGGTGGTGGTCACGCCCCAGCACTGGGACCAACTGCGGCGGGCCCAGCCCGCGGCCGAGTCCAGCCTGCTGAGCCTGCACCAACGGCTCAATCGCCGGGTGCTCAGCGCCCCCCACCGTCCCAACCAGCTGGTGGCACTGGCCCCAGACGACGAAGCCCCCCTGCGCCATCTACTACAGCTGCTAAGCCCCCTACCCGCGCCATGGCCCGACTGGCTGGCCGCCAAGGGCGCCGGCTGGACCAGCTGGGCCCAGCTGAATCCCCAACTGCTGCAATGGCAACTGCACCGCCACCCCCTCGAGCCCTTGGCGGTGCTGCGCGGCCTGCTGGAGCGGCGGGGTGCGGTGCTGCTGGGCCAACTTGCGCCGGGGAGTGAATTGGGGCTGCAGCCGGTTGTGGAGCTGAATCTCGGCGATGCGCCCCTTGCCGACCCCCTGCCCCTATTTGCGCCGCTGCTCCAACCGCTGCCGAATAGCCCGAACTACGGACAGCACCTGCTCGAGCAAAGCCGGCGCCTGATCCTTGGCCAAGCTGGGCTAACGGTCGTGCTGATCGATGACGACGCCCTGCGATTAGGACTGACCAGTGGGCTGGCAGCGGAATTCGGCAGTCGAGTAGTGCACGAGAGCACCGCGCCCGAAGGCAATGGGGTGATTTGTGCCCGCTGGTGCTGGTGGCTCGAGCAGCAGGCCCGGCTGCCGCTGCCAAGCCAAATAGTGATCGCCCTGCTGCCGATCGCCAGCCTCGAAGATCCACTCACCGCTGCGCGAGTAATGGCCCTGCGGCGGGAGGGTCGCGATTGGTTCCGAGAGGGCCTGTTGCCAGATGCCCTCACCCGTTTGCAGCTCGGTGTAGCGGGGCTGAGGCGCGAGGGCGCTGGCCGGCTGGCCGTACTGGATGGGCGGCTGCGGGGGCGGAGCTGGGGCCGCCAGGTGCTTGCGGCCCTGGAACCCTGGATCAACCTCACCCGCCTACTGCCTCACTGACGTGGGATCCTGACTTCACCATCTAAGTAGTGGAGGCCATGGGGGAAGCCAAGCGTCGCAGCATTCAGGGTCTGCCACCCAAGCTGGTTAAGCCGAAACGGCCCAAAGAAATTGACACCTCGCCACGCGTCGCAGCCTGGCTGCCCCTGACGCGCAACCAGGCTGATCGCTTCGTCACCCTCACCACCAAAGGGGCCTGGATAGGCATCGGCGCCCTGGTGCTGTTCTGGCTGACGGTGCGTTTTGTCGGACCCGCAGCCGGCTGGTGGAACCTGTCAGACGGCTGACCCGCGAAATTCTGAAGAAAAGATTAGGATCTTTGTGAATCCGTCGGGTCGTCGTGTTCCCACGCTTAGCCGAGCAGTACAGATCTGTGGTTCACGACCTGGTGATGAGTCTTCAGGCTCTCGCCAAAAGCCTTCAAGACCGAGGCATTGCTGCCACCTGCTACGTCTGCGGTGATGGCCGGGATGGTCACGGAGCCTCCTTCGTCGCCAACCTCGACGCGAACCACATGGTGCGGTTTTTAGTTTCCGATTTCGGCATCAGCTGGGTGGAATCCCGCGATGGCCACGAACTGGTGAAGCTGGAAGGAGCCGAAGCCATCCAGGAGCTACAGCGAGTCGCCCAGGTGCTCCAAAGCCCCGTGGCAGCCAAAGGATCGCGAACTCAATCCCCAGCTAACCTACCTAATCCCAACCAGCTCAAGGGAGCATTCACGCTCCCTTGAGCTGGGGCAAGAAGCCGCTCAGCTGGCCACCAGCAACTCTTCGAGGCCATCGCCCGCTTCAGCGAGCCCTGATGCTGCAACAGCCGCCTTAGCAGCCGCGGCGAGGGGCTTCATGGAATTGGCGGTGACCTCTGAGCCCTCCTTCAGCTTTTGCCGAGTGAGTTGCTCAATCACCTCAGCCTGGGCTGGGTTTTGCTCCAACCAGGTGATCGTGTTGTCCCGGCCCTGACCAATGTTGTCGCCCTCGTAGCTATACCAGGCGCCTTTGCGGATCACCACACCGGTCTCCTCGGCCAGGTCGAGCAAACAGCCCAGGGTGCTGATGCCACGGCCAAACAGGATGTCGAATTCGGCGATCCGGAAGGGCGGGGCGACTTTGTTTTTTGCCACCTTCACCTTGGCGCGGATGCCGTACTCCTCGGTGCCCCGCTTGAGGGTCTGAATCCGGCGAATGTCCAAGCGCACCGATGCATAAAACTTGAGGGCATTACCGCCGGTGGTGGTTTCCGGATTGCCGTAGGTGACACCGATCTTCTGGCGCAGCTGGTTGAGGAAGATCACGGTGCAGCCGGATTTACCGATGTTGCCGGTGATCTTGCGCATGGCCTGGCTCATCAGGCGAGCCTGGGCACCCACCGCCAAGTCGCCCATTTCACCTTCAATTTCAGCGCGGGGGGTCAAGGCCGCCACCGAGTCGATCACCACGATGTCCACGGCCGCTGAACGCACCAGCTGGTCGACGATCTCCAAGGCCATCTCACCGGTATCCGGTTGGGAGACCAGCAGGTTTTCAATGTCAACGCCAAGGGCCGCTGCATAGACGGGGTCGAGGGCATGCTCCGCATCCACAAAAGCGGCCACACCACCTCTCTTCTGCACCTCGGCAATGGCATGCAGCGTGAGGGTGGTCTTACCGGAACTCTCCGGCCCATAGACCTCAACTACTCGGCCTTTGGGATAGCCCCCACCCAGGGCCAGATCCAGGGTGAGGGCCCCGGTGCCGATGGTTTCCACCCGCATGCGGGACGCATCCCCCAGGCGCATGATCGAACCCTTGCCGAAATTGCGCTCGATCTGATTCAAGACAAGCCCCAAGGCCTTGTCGCGCTCAGCTGCTGCCCGGCTATCGGCAGTCGAACTATTAGCGGAAGAGGCAGTAGCTGAAGAATTAGTAGCTGAAGAGGTGGTAGCCGCAGAAGAGGCAGAAGCCGAAGCAGAACTGGCTGAGGCGCGGGAAGCAGGGGGCACGGAAGGGCTGGAGGAGGAGTTAGGGGTAGCGGGCATAACAGCAATCAAATGCGAAGGAACAGGCCGCAAAGACGCAAAGCAGGGCGGGGAGCTAGCCGTAAATCGGCATGACCCGCAGGCACGACCTCCAGGCAAACCCGAAGACGGCCATCCTGCGGCCTCTAAGCAGCAAGTGCCCCCAAAGCGGGCCGGCGTATCAATTGCTTATAGTACGAGCGTACTCTAGCTCACTGGGGCCATTGCGCCAGGGGGGCAGCAAATAGCTCCGGCGTCAGCCAGCCGATGTCAGCAGGCAAAGCCTCGGCGTCCTGGGGAGCCAAGTACCCCCAACTCACCAAAAAACAACGGACCGATGCCAAGCGGGAATCGGCCCGCACCGTTGCCAGCGTGGGGCGTCGGTCTTCGACAAACCAGAGCGGGCGCCCATGATCCAGCAGCTGGTGCAGCACCTCGGGCTTGCTGCCGTGCTCGTGGCCATAAAGGGCGGAAGGCTCTAGAGCCGCAGCCGCCAACAGCCTGGCCGCAAAAGCGGCGCCCTTTGTGGTTAGCACCATCCAGTCGGCCCCTTCCTGCCCCAAGCGCTGTAATCGCTCCTTCACCCCCGGGTAAAGCCTGTGGCGGGAAAGCCAGGCAGCAGGCGCTTCAGCGATGGCGGCATTGCGGACCTGCTCGAGCTGGCGCTGCAGCCGCTCCGGCTGCCACCCCCAACGGGCCAGAGCGGCAGGTAAGGCCCCGTCGTAATCGGCCAGCAACTCCTCCAGATTGAGATCCGGGCGGCCCAGCTCCGCTGCCATCAGCACCATCTCCCAACCCTTATGAATCAGGGGCCGCAAGCTGGTGAAACCTGCCGGTGCCTGCTCGGGGAGCACCAGCTCTGGAGCCAGCTGCAGGGCCGCCGCCCGGGCCGACCACCAGTATTCGGGCATGCCATCCATCAACACCCCGTCGAAATCAAAGACGATCAAGGGGCCAGATCTAGCCCAAAAGCCAGTCGCAGCAGGGGGAGCGAAAGACATGGATCAAAACTGGGTCGCTAGGATTCGAACCTAGGAATGGCGGTACCAAAAACCGCTGCCTTACCGCTTGGCGACGACCCAATGGCGCTCTGAAAGAGCTTGAACCAAACCTAATGGATGGGCTCAACCGGAATTTCCGGTACCCAGATAGTTACCCATAGAGCCCGGTCCTTCGTCAACCGCGGCAGCCACCGGCTCCTAGCTCAGACAGGAAATAGCCGCAGTCGCTGCTCCACACCGCGACCAAACACAGCGGTGCGTAGCCGGTAGCGATCAGCTAATTCCGCCTGCATCAGCCGCACCCTCTCGCTGCGGGGCAGCAGCTCTACCGGCTGGCCGTGGGGCAACACCACCTGTTCAACCGCCAGCCGGCATTCCTCCAGCCCGGCGAGTGCGTCATCGGCCTGGGCGCTGCAGGCAGCCACTGCGACTGGATCCTTTTGCGCCTGGCCCTCACGATGACGCTGGAGCAGCCGCTCTAGGGCGCGCTGCAGCTGGGGCGGGGCCGCCGACTTCAGGACCAAAATCGGCAGGCCCAGGTCCTGAGCCTGACGGCGCACATGGGGATCACGGCCGAGATGTTGGCGCAGGCTGAGTACCGCGTCAGCCAGCTCGACACTGCCCACCAGCTCCACGGGCAACTGACGGGCCCGCACCACCTGCTCCAGCGGCCCCAGGCTGAGGCCCGCTCCGTACACCCGCAACATCGCTGCAGCGGCTTCAACCGCTGGTCGCTCTGACGCCGCGTCAGCGTCCTCCAAATTGGGCAAGGGTGCGGCCGCCAGCCGGGGTCGCCCATGGGGCCGCGGCGCCACTGCCTCCCTGGCAGCTGGGGCAGGCGCCGACTCCTGTTGCCGCTGCAGCTGCCCATCAGCACCGAGTTCCCGGATCTCAGGGCGCCCCACCTGGCCCCGCAGCAGCATGTCCACCGTGCGGGCCACATCCCTGTGCACATGCCAACGATGGCGGCTGTGCATCTCCACCGCCATGGCGAAAGTGGGCTCGGCAGCCCTCTCCAACACGGTTTTCTGCGTGCGGCGGCGGCGGGCCTCCTCATCGCCGAGCGTCACCGCCTGAATGCCACCCACCAAATCGGAGAGGGTGGGGTTTTTGATCAAGTTTTCGATGGCATTGCCATGGGCCGTGGCCACGAGCATCACGCCACGTTCGGCAATGGTGCGCGCCGCCTGGGCTTCCAGCTCGGTGCCGATCTCGTCAATAACGATTACCTCGGGCATGTGGTTTTCCACGGCCTCGATCATCACTTGGTGCTGAAGCTCCGGCCGGGCTACCTGCATGCGCCGGGCGCCGCCGATGGCGGGATGGGGAATGTCGCCATCCCCGGCGATTTCATTGCTGGTGTCAATCACCACCACCCGCTTGCCCAGGTCGTCGGCCAACACCCGGGCGATCTCGCGCAGGGCGGTGGTCTTGCCCACACCAGGGCGCCCCATCAACAGCAGCGACTCGCCGGCATCGAGCAGGTCGCGCACCATGGCCACTGTGCCAAACACTGCTCTGCCCACCCGGCAGGTGAGTCCCACGATCGTGCCGGTGCGGTTGCGGATCGCACTGATGCGATGCAGGGTGCGCTCAATGCCGGCACGGTTGTCGCCGCCGAAGCTGCCGAGTCTCTCCACCACTGCAGCCAGGTCGGCGCGCTCCAGGGGCTGATTGCCCAGGGCGCTTACCTGGCCCGGGTAGCGGGCCTCGGGCACCCGGCCCAGGTCGAGCACAACCTCCAGCAACTGCTCACGCGACTCGGCGGTCGCCAGAGCCGCCTGCACCACCTCAGGCAGCAGGGCCAGCAGGCGATCGAGGTCGTCGGTGACGCGCTGGGGGGCGATCAAAGCGGGGCTGGACACCGAATCGCAAGGCACTAGGTACGTTCTAGCCAGGGATTAACAAGCTCCCGAGCCAGCCCCAGGGCAAGGGGGAAAAGCTCGGCATCGGCCAGCAAAGAGCGTCCCCGCCCCTGGGCCTCTGATAGCAGGGGCTGCAACAGCCGGCGAGCGACGCCACCAAAGGCGACGCCAGCGATTCGATGCTGCAAGGGATAGCTCGTCAACTGCGGCAGCGTGTGAGCGTTGGTGCCCCCAGCCAGCTGCACGGGGCCGGGGGGAGCCTGGGGGAGCACGGCCGCAACCAACTTGACGGCCGCCCGGGCCGTACCCGCCCCCACATCACCACTCATCGGCCGGCCATCGAGCTGCCAGAGGGGACGAAAGCCGGCGCCGCGCAGCAGGCTGAAGCGCTGCCATAGCTCCGCCACCAACGCAGAGGGCGACTGGGCTGTGCCCTCAAGACCCGCACTCACCGCCAGCCGCTGCAGCTGCACGCCACTGGCCCGCAGCTGGCCAACCCGCTCTGCAAAGGCCACGCCGCGACCGGGGTGGGTGTGGAGTTCCACCGCATCAGGGCGCAACTGCGCAAGCAGGGGAGGCACATCCGCCCCTGCCAGCACCTGACTCCGCTCCTCAATCATTCCGTGGGGGCAGGCAGGCAGGCAGCGGCCACAGCCATAGCAGCGCTCCGCCAACACTCCTGGAGCGCCAGTAGCAGCAAACCCGATGGCCAAGGCAGGACAAACCCGCTCACAGGGGCGGGGGCAGGCCGGCGGGCAGCAGGCGGGGTCGAACCAAGCCTTACGGAAATGGGGATCGTCGCCATCGCTGAGGCTCAACATCAGCCAGGGCCGACTGGCGCCACGGGCTTCGGCCCAATCAATCCCGCGGCGGATCGCGGCCACTACAGCCGCATCTACCGCGCCATCTATGCAGTGCACCCCGGCCAGAGAAAAAATGCCGCAGAGGTCTTCGATCCCAGCCAGATCCTGGTTGCTAGCCCCACAGATCAACTTGACCCAGCGGCCTGAGGCGAGAGCCTCCTCAGGCGTCAAGCAGCTGCTCAAGGGGCTGCCAGCGCAGTTCACGGGAACCGCCCATCTCCACCACAAGCTTGAGGCGAGGCTCACGCTGGCAGAGAGAAATCAGAGACCCCAATTCAGCCTGAGACAGAACCTGACCCTCCAACAACCACAGCAGGATCGGCTGCGTGCCCTCGAGCAAAGCCCCCAATTGGGGCATCACCCGCTGCACCTCGCCCACGGCTGCACCCCTGCCCACACTTTGGTGACCCAGGTGGGGCGGACGCACACCGTGCAACTGCAAAAGAAATGCCTCAGGATCACCAAGGCCCCGCGCCGATGTGAGCTGGGCGCGATAACCAACAGCCCGCATCCGGCGCATCAAGCGAGTCTCTGCGCCACCCTCAAGGGGTGCAAATAGGGCCAGAGCACCAGCGCGCTCAAGGTCCTGGCGGAAACCGCGACCGGAGAGCAGCAGGGGCATTACGGGTAATTGCTAGCTAGACACCACTTTGGCAGCCCAAGCAGGGTTAGGTGGTGGGGTATGTTCATCAACTGTGCCATTGATATGTGCCCGACCGCTAGCCGGGCCTCCAGATCACGGCACACGATCACCAGTGGTGGTGATCGTCCTCGGCCAGCACGGTTCCAGCAGCTTTAAAAGGTTGCAGGTCCCGTCGGGAAACTGCCAGAACGCACTGATCTCACGCCTGTTGAGTCCAGTCCGGTTCCGATAAGTCCCAGCCGCGCTGATCCGAATCAGATCAGCCTCGCTAGCCCATGGAAATCGCAATCCGTTGATGGAGGCCCATGCTTCCGCGGCGAAGAGCGGCCCCTCGGCCGAGCCAGGCAACATCCTGACCGCTTCAGTTTCACCGTTGTCCTTGAGCTACCTGCTCACTGCGCTCGGTGGTCCAGCTGGCGTTGTTTCCCCTCCTATGTCTATCGGCATTCTTGGGAAGAAATTGGGCATGTCCCAGTTCTTCAACGACGAGGGCAAGTCCATCCCGGTCACCTTGATCGAGGCGGGTCCTTGCCGCATCACCCAACTCAAAAGCACCAGTACCGACGGCTACAACGCCGTTCAGCTTGGTTTTGGCGACATTCGCGAAAAGCTCGTGAACAAGCCAGCCAAGGGGCACCTAGCCAAATCTGGTGATGAGGTCCTGCGCCACCTGAAGGAATATCGGGTCGACAGCGTGGATGGCCTTGAGCTGGGTGGCTCCATCTCCGTGACGGCCTTTGAGCCTGGTCAGAAGGTTGATGTGAGCGGCGACACCATGGGCCGTGGCTTTTCCGGCCTCCAAAAGCGCCACGGCTTCAGCCGGGGCCCCATGACCCACGGTTCCAAGAACCACCGGGAGCCTGGCTCGATCGGCGCTGGCACCACGCCGGGCCGCGTCTACCCAGGCAAGCGCATGGCGGGCCGCTACGGCGGCAAACAAATCACCACCCGCGGCCTCGTCATCCTCAAAGTGGATGTTGAGCGCAACTTGCTGGTAGTGAAGGGTTCGGTGCCCGGCAAGCCTGGCGCCCTGCTCAACATCCGCCCGGCGAACCGGGTGGGCGCCAAAGCCGGGAACTGAGGAGAAAACCAATGGCTAATTGTGTAATTCGCGACTGGCAAGGCAAGGAGGCCGGCAAGGCTGCCCTTGAACTCAAAGTCGCTAAGGAATCGTCTGCCACAGACCTGGTGCATCGCGCCGTGGTGCGTCAACTGGCCAACGCCCGTCAGGGCACTGCCAGCACGCTTACCCGCGCTGAAGTAGCCGGTGGCGGCCGCAAGCCCTACAAGCAAAAGGGCACAGGTCGGGCCCGCCAAGGCTCGATTCGAACCCCCCTCCGCCCCGGCGGTGGTGTGGTGTTTGGTCCCAAGCCCCGCAGCTACACCCTGGCGATGAACCGCAAGGAGCGTCGCCTGGCCCTGCGCACCGCGTTGATGAGTCGCATCAACGACATCACCGTGGTCAAGGGCTTTGGCGTTGGGCTCGATACGCCCAAAACCAAGGAAATCACCGCCGGCCTCGGCCGGCTTGGTATCGAAGCCGGCACCAAGGTGCTGGTGGTGCTCGACGGAGCCTCCGAGGCCGTGCGCCTCTCGGTGCGCAACCTCGAGAAGGTCAAGCTGATCGCTGCGGATCAGCTCAACGTGTTTGATTTGCTCCACGCCAACAAGTTGGTGGTGAGCGAGGAAGCACTCGCGAAGATTCAGGAGGTCTACGGCGATGGCTGAACGTTTTTCGAGCCGGCTTGCGGATGTGATCCGTCGGCCGCTGATCACCGAGAAGGCCACCCGGGCCCTCGAGCAGAACCAGTACACCTTTGAGGTGGACCATCGGGCTGCAAAACCCGACATCAAGGCTGCCGTTGAACAGCTGTTCGACGTCAAAGTCATCGGCATCAGCACCATGAATCCCCCTCGCCGCTCCAGGCGGGTGGGCCGCTTCGCCGGCAAACGTGCCCAAGTGAAGAAAGCAGTGGTGCGCCTCGCCGAAGGCAATGCCATCCAGCTGTTCCCTGAGTCCTGAGGGGTCTGAAAAGAAATGGCTATCCGTAAATACCGACCCATCACCCCCGGCACCCGTACCCGTGTCGCCAGCGACTTCTCCGAAGTAACTGGCCGCGAACGGGAGCGAGGCTTGGTGGTCGCCAAACACCGCCGCAAAGGCCGCAACAACCGTGGCGTGATCACCTGCCGCCACCGCGGCGGTGGTCACAAGCGCCTCTACCGCATCGTCGACTTCCGCCGCGACAAGCTGGGAGTCGTCGCCAAAGTGGCGGCCATCCACTACGACCCGCACCGCAACGCCCGCCTAGCGCTGCTCTTCTACGCCGATGGCGAGAAGCGCTACATCCTTGCTCCGGCTGGCATTGAGATCGGACAGCAGGTGATCTCCGGACCCGAGTCGCCGATTGAAACGGGGAATGCCCTGCCTCTTTCTGCCATCCCCCTCGGCTCCAGCGTTCACAACGTGGAGCTCTATGCCGGTCGGGGCGGCCAGATGGTCCGCACGGCTGGTGCCAGTGCCCAAGTGGTTGCCAAAGAGGGCGACTACGTAGCCCTCAAGCTGCCTTCCACCGAGGTGCGCCTTGTGCGCCGCGAGTGCTACGCCACCCTTGGTGAAGTTGGCAACTCCGAAGTGCGCAACACCAGCCTGGGCAAGGCTGGTCGCAAGCGCTGGCTTGGTCGCCGGCCTGAAGTGCGTGGATCGGTGATGAACCCCTGCGACCACCCTCACGGTGGTGGTGAGGGCCGTGCCCCGATCGGCCGCTCTGGTCCGGTCACCCCCTGGGGCAAGCCTGCCCTTGGCTACAAAACCCGTAAGCGGAACAAACCCAGCAATCGGTTTGTGCTCCGGAAACGTCGCCGTACCTCCAAACGGAGCCGTGGCGGACGCGATTCCTGATGATCAACACCGCTTTGCTGTTCGCTTAATCAACCATGGGACGTTCGCTCAAAAAAGGACCGTTTGTTGCCGACAGCCTGCTTCGCAAGGTTGAAAAGCAAAACGGCGCAGATGACAAGTCCGTGATCAAAACCTGGTCACGTGCTTCCACCATCCTGCCGATGATGATCGGCCACACCATTGCCGTTCACAACGGCAAATCCCATGTTCCCGTCTACGTGACGGAACAGATGGTGGGCCACAAACTCGGGGAATTTGCCCCCACCCGCACCTTCCGGGGCCACATCAAGGATAAGAAAGGAGGCCGCTGACGCTATGGCAAACACACCTTCCAACCAGGCTCTCGCCCACGGCCGCTTCATCCGCGGTTCCGTATCCAAGGTGCGAAGAGTTCTCGACCAGATCCGTGGCCGCAGCTATCGCGAGGCCCTGATCATGCTCGAGTTCATGCCTTACCGCTCAACCGGCCCAATCACCAAGGTGTTGCGCTCGGCTGTGGCTAACGCCGAGAACAATCTCGGCCTGGACCCCTCGACATTGGTAATCGCTTCAGCGATCGCCGACATGGGTCCCTGCCTGAAGCGCTTCCGCCCACGCGCCCAGGGTCGTGCCTACGCGATCAAAAAACAAACCTGCCACATCAGCATTGCTGTGGCTCCTTCCACCTAACCCCCGAGGACACCGAAAGATGGGACACAAGATCCATCCAACCGGCCTGCGCCTGGGGATTACCCAGGATCACCGCTCGCGTTGGTACGCCCCAAGTAAGACCTATCCAATCCTGCTTCAGGAAGACGACCGCATTCGCAAGTTCGTCCATAAGAAGTACGGCGCCGCAGGCATCAGCGACGTGCTTATTGCCCGTAAGGCAGATCAACTAGAAGTTGAACTCAAGACCGCCCGTCCCGGCGTGCTTGTTGGCCGTCAGGGCAGCGGCATCGAGGAGCTACGTACCGGCATTCAGAAAACCCTCGGTGATGCCAACCGTCAGGTGCGCATCAACGTGGTGGAGGTAGAGCGGGTCGATGCCGACTCGTTCTTGCTGGCTGAATACATCGCCCAGCAACTGGAGAAGCGCGTTGCCTTCCGCCGCGTCATCCGCATGGCCGTGCAACGGGCCCAGCGGGCTGGCGTGCTCGGCCTGAAAATCATGGTGGCTGGCCGACTCAACGGCGCCGAGATCGCCCGGACCGAATGGACCCGGGAAGGTCGCGTGCCCCTGCACACCCTGCGTGCCGACATCGACTACGCAACCAAGCTGGCCAGCACCACCTACGGAGTGCTGGGTATCAAGGTGTGGATTTTCAAAGGCGAGGTGCTACCTGGCCAGAAAGAGCAGTTGCCCGTTGGTGCTGCGCCCCGCCGCCGGACCAGCCGGCAGCCGCAACAGTTTGAAGACCGCTCTAACAAAGAGTGATCCGGAGCCCTGAACCATGCTGAGTCCAAGACGCGTCAAATTCCGCAAACAACAGCGAGGCCGCATGCGCGGTGTCGCTACCCGGGGCAACACGATTGCCTTCGGGGAGTTTGCACTGCAGGCCCAGGAATGTGGCTGGATCACCTCCCGCCAGATTGAAGCCAGCCGCCGAGCCATGACCCGCCACGTCAAACGCGGCGGCAAGATCTGGATCCGGATCTTCCCTGACAAACCAGTCACCATGCGCGCCGCCGAAACCCGTATGGGTTCCGGTAAGGGCAACCCGGAATTCTGGGTAGCCGTAATCAAACCGGGGCGCATTCTGTTTGAAATGGGTGGTCCTGAAATCACCCCCGAGATCGCCAAGGAAGCCATGCGCCTGGCGCAGTTCAAGCTTCCCCTCAAGACCAAATTCCTGAGCCTGGCGGATCAGGAAACCGCAGCCCCAGTGGAGGCCTGACCGATGGCAAAACCCAACATTGCCGATGTGCGCAAGCTCACCGGTGACCAGATCAACGAACAGGTCAACGCCACCAGGCGTGAACTGTTTGAGTTGCGCTTCCAGCAAGCCACCCGCCGGCTGGAAACTACTCACCGCTTCAAGGAGGCTCGCATCAAGCTGGCCCACCTGATGACGGTGCAGCAGGAGCAGCAACGCTCCGCCGCCACGGCTGCTTCAGCCTCCTGATACCCCCTCGATCCCCATGGCACTCAAGGAAAGGGTCGGCACCGTCGTCAGCGACAAGATGGACAAAACGGTGGTGGTGGCGGTGGAAAACCGCTTCCCCCATCCCATCTATCAAAAGACGGTCAGCCGCACCACCAGATACAAAGCCCACGATGAAGCGAACAGCTGCAAAGTGGGTGACCGGGTTCGCATCACCGAGACCCGCCCGCTCAGTCGCACCAAGCGCTGGACCGTGGCCGAAGTTCTCACCAACAGCACCGCCGGTTGAGGAGAACTCCTAATGATCCAACAAGAAACCTATTTAAACGTCGCTGATAACAGCGGCGCCAAGCGCATCCAATGCATCCGGGTGCTCGGCACCAACCGTCGCTACGCCCACGTGGGCGACGTGATCGTGGCAGCCGTCAAGGATGCCATGCCCAACATGGGTGTCAAAAAATCGGATGTGGTCAAAGCCGTAGTGGTGCGCACCAAAGCCACCCTGCGCCGTGACACCGGCAATTCAATCCGGTTTGACGACAACGCAGCCGTGATCTTGGGTAACGACAACAACCCCAAGGGAACCCGAGTCTTCGGCCCGGTTGCCCGTGAACTGCGCGAGCGCAACTTCACCAAGATCGTTTCCCTCGCTCCGGAGGTCATCTGAAATGGCGACCGCAACTCCCAAGGCAAAACCCGCTGAGCGCATCAAGATGCGCCTCAAAAAGGGTGACACCGTCCAGCTGATCTCCGGCAAGGACAAGGGCAAAACCGGAGAGGTGCTACGCACCCTTCCCTATGAAAATCGTGTCGTAGTGCAGGGAATCAACCTGCGTACCCGCCACGTCAAACCCACCCAGGAAGGCGAGAGTGGCCGCATCGTCACCGAGGAAGCCTCTGTGCATGCCTCGAATGTGATGCTCTACTCCAGCTCAAAACAGGTGGCAAGCCGCGTCGAAATCGTGGTGGAGAAAGACGGCACCAAAAAGCGTCGCCTCAAGAAGACAGGAGAAATCCTCGATTGAGCTCCAGAGGCGTGCCCCGCGATCACTCGCACAGGCCCCGCCAACTTCAACTCCAGTCCCTGTCAGCCTTCTGACCCAGACCAGAAGCGCACCCCCCTCTCCCCGTCATGTCACTGAAAAAGCGCTACCGGGAGTCGATTCAGCCCAAACTCCTAAAGGACCTGAATCTCTCCAATATTCACGAAGTTCCCAAGGTGGTGAAAGTCACCATCAACAGGGGCCTCGGTGAAGCCGCCCAGAATGCCAAAGCCCTCGAGGCCTCAATCACCGAACTGGCCACAATCACTGGCCAAAAAGTGGTGGTGACTCGAGCAAAAAAAGCAATCGCCGGCTTCAAAATTCGCCAGGGGATGCCAATCGGTGTCGCCGTCACCCTGCGTGGTGAGCGGATGTATGCCTTCCTGGAGCGCCTAATCAATCTTGCTCTGCCTCGCATCCGCGACTTCCGCGGTGTGAGCCCCAAGAGCTTTGACGGCCGGGGGAATTACACCCTGGGGATCCGCGAACAAATCATTTTCCCTGAGATCTCCTTCGACAAAATCGATGCGATCCGGGGGATGGACGTCACGATTGTGACCAACGCCCGTAACGACGAAGAGGGCCGGGCCCTCCTCCGCGAGATGGGAATGCCGTTCCGCAGCAACTGAGCCCTCTTCGGACCCGACCATGGCCAATCACGACCCAATTTCAGACATGCTCACCCGCATTCGCAATGCGAGTGAGAAGCGCCACGAGACCACCAAGATTCCTGCATCCCGACTGGTGCGTAACGTCGCCAATGTGCTGCAGCAGGAAGGCTTCATCGCCGCAATCACCGAAGAAGGTGAGGGCGTCACGAAGCAATTGGTGCTTGAGCTCAAGTACAGCGGCAAGCATCGCCAGCCCACGATTCGCTCTGTCCAGCGAGTCAGCAAGCCAGGCCTGCGCATTTACAAGAACAATCGCCAGTTGCCCAAAGTTTGGGGCGGCCTGGGAGTTGCCATCATCTCTACGTCGAAAGGGGTGATGAGCGACCGCGATGCCCGTAAGCAGGGCGTCGGTGGCGAAGTGCTCTGCTACGTCTACTGAATCTGGGAGATTGATCCATGTCTCGTATTGGTAAAGCGCCGATTCCCCTCCCCGACAAGGTGAGTGTCAGCCTCAATGGCTTGGCAGTCACCGTGAAGGGTCCTAAGGGCGAACTCAGCCGCACCCTGCCCGAAGGGGTGCAGATCTCCCAGGACGGCAACACCCTGGTGGTGAGCCCCAGCAGCGAAACCCGTCGCTCCCGCGAGCGCCACGGTCTCTGCCGCACGCTTGTCGCCAACATGGTGGAAGGCGTCAGCCAGGGATACACCCGCAAGCTGGAAATTATTGGCGTTGGCTATCGCGCCGCCGTCCAAGGCACAAAGCTTGTGGTCTCAGCTGGCTACAGCCACCAGGTGGAGATGGTGCCCCCCGAGGGCGTCACCTTCGCCGTAGAGGGAAACACCACCGTGTTTGTCTCCGGTGCCAACAAGGAATTGGTGGGCAACGAAGCTGCCAAGGTGCGTGCCATTCGTCCGCCCGAGCCTTACAAGGGCAAGGGCATCAAGTACGAGGGTGAGCGCATCCTGCGCAAGGCCGGTAAGACCGGTAAGAAATGAGGTCTGCCTGAGCGTCGTTACCCTGTATCGCAATGTCATCCATCTCCCGCAAACAGCAGACCCAGAAGCGTCACCGCCGCCTGCGTCGTCAGCTCACTGGCACGTCCTCCCGTCCCCGGTTGGCCGTGTTCCGCTCCAACAACCACATCTACGCCCAGGTCATCGACGACGACGCCCAGAACACCATCTGTGCGGCTTCGACCCTCGACAAGGACCTGCGCACCAACCTCGACGCCAGCTCTACCTGTGATGCCTCCGTGGCGGTAGGCGAGCTGGTAGCCAAACGGGCGCTCGCCCAGGGCATCCAGCAGGTGGTCTTCGATCGAGGCGGCAACCTGTACCACGGCCGGGTCAAGGCCCTGGCTGACGCCGCCCGGGAAGCGGGCCTTCAGTTCTGATCCCTGCTCTCACCATGACCGAAACCAACGATCAAGTTCAGTCCAACGACATCCCGGCCGCGTCGGATGTACCTGCTGCTGCCGAAGGCCAGCAGGATCGCCGCGGTGGTCGGGCTGAAGGCCGAGGCGGCGATAGCCGTCGCGGTGGCGGCCGCGGACGCGACAACCGTCGCGGCCAGGAGCGCGACTCCGAATGGCAGGAGCGGGTGGTGCAAATCCGCCGCGTTTCCAAAACCGTTAAAGGCGGCAAGAAGATGAGCTTCCGGGCCATCGTTGTCGTTGGCAACGAGAAGGGCCAAGTAGGTGTGGGCGTCGGCAAGGCCGGCGACGTGATCGGCGCCGTCCGTAAGGGCGTAGCCGATGGCAAGAAGCACCTGGTCAAGGTGCCCCTAACCCGTCACAACTCCATCCCTACCCTCAGCAACGGCCGTGACGGTGCCGCCAGCGTGCTGATCCGCCCGGCAGCCCCGGGAACCGGGGTAATTGCGGGCGGCTCGATCCGCACGGTGCTCGAATTGGCCGGCATCAAAAATGTGCTGGCCAAGCGCCTCGGATCCAAGACCCCCCTCAACAACGCCCGCGCTGCGATGGAGGCTTTGGCCGGCCTTCGCACGCACAAGGAGACCGCCAAGGAGCGGGGCATCTCCCTAGAGCAGATCTACTCCTAAGGCCTCGTCATGACGTTCAATCTCCAGTCTCTCAAATCCAACCCTGGCGCCCGGCGCCGCAAGCTCCGCAAGGGTCGCGGCATTGCCGCAGGCCAGGGAGCCAGCTGCGGTTTCGGCATGCGCGGCCAGAAGTCCCGTTCGGGTCGGCCGACCCGTCCTGGCTTCGAGGGTGGCCAAATGCCTCTCTACCGCCGCATCCCCAAGCTCAAGCACTTTGAGCTGGTCAACCAGAAGGAGTTCACGATCATCAACGTGGCCAAGCTCGCCGACTGCAAAACCGGCAGCACCATTAGCCTCGATTCCCTGGTGAAGGATGGTCTCGTGACCAGCCCCAAGCACCCCCTCAAGGTGCTTGGCAACGGTGAGCTCTCCGTCAAGCTCACCGTGCAGGCCGCCGCATTTACTGCCAGCGCCCGCACCAAGATCGAAGCTGCCGGTGGCAGCTGCGAAGTCATCTGATCGCCTTGCGGGCCTCCGCCCTAAGGTCTGAGCCGTCCAGTCGAGCCCCGGGCACGCCAAGGGTCTTGATGGGCGGTTTTTTCATGTCCATCACACGCCGCCATGCTTGTTAGCCGGGGTCGCAACCCAAGCGCCGGGGAAATCCTCAGCCAACTGATCCAGTCGAAGGGACTGCGCGACCGGGTGCTAACCACCCTCGGCCTGCTGCTGCTGGTCCGGCTGGGCATCTACATCCCGATGCCAGGCATCGACCGGGTGGCCTTTCAGCAGTTCCTCTCCCAGGGCGGTCAGCTGATCGGGTTCCTGGACATCTTCACCGGGGGCGGCCTGTCCACCCTCGGCGTTTTCGCTCTGGGCATCCTGCCGTTCATCAACGCCTCGATCATCATCCAGCTGCTTACCGCGGCCCTGCCCCAACTGGAGGACCTCCAGAAGAATGAGGGCGAGGCCGGCCGGCGCAAGATCGCCCAGATCACCCGCTACGTAGCTCTGGGCTGGGGCATCCTGCAGAGCCTGGTCTTTGCCCTGATCCTGCGGCAATACGCCACAGAGGGCCTTTCGGAGCCGGTGTTTGTAATCCAAACGGCCCTCGCCCTGGTGACCGGCTCGATGGTGGTGATGTGGATCAGCGAGGTGATCACCGAGCGAGGCATCGGTCAAGGCGCCTCGCTGGTGATCTTCGTCAACATCGTGGCCACCCTGCCCAAGGCCCTGGGATCAACGATCGAGCTGGCCCAGAGCGGTGACCGCAGCACAGTTGGCGGCATTGTCGTGCTGGTTCTGGTTTTCCTGTTGACGATCGTGGGGATCATCTTTGTGCAGGAAGGCAACCGCCGCATCCCAATTGTGAGCGCCAAGCGCCAAGTGGGCGGGGCAGGGGTGCTTGCGGCGCGCCAGAGCTATCTGCCGCTCAAGCTCAACGCCGGCGGGGTGATGCCGATCATTTTTGCCTCGGCCGTGGTTTTCCTGCCGCTCACCATTGCCAACCTCACCCGCAACCCTTGGCTGATCAAGTTGGCGGGATATCTCAACCCCAACAGCAGCACTCCCTGGCTGTACGCCTTGGTGTTCTTCGGCCTGATCTGCGGCTTCGGCTTCTTCTACGCCTCACTCACCGTAAACCCGGTGGACATCGCCACCAACCTCAAACGCAGTGGGGTGGCGATCCCTGGCGTGCGGCCCGGCTCTGCCACTGCCAGCTATCTGAGCGGCGTGCAAAACCGACTCACCCTGCTCGGCGGCTTGTTCCTTGGCGCCGTTGCGATCATTCCCTCAGCCGTGGAAGGGGCCACCCAGGTGCGCACCTTCCAGGGGCTGGGGGCCACCTCCCTGCTGATTCTTGTGGGCGTTGCGATCGACACAGCCAAACAAGTGCAGACCTACGTGATCTCCCAGCGCTACGAGGGCATGGTGCGCGAGTGAGCACCAGCCCCTTGCCTGCGGGCCTCGCAGCAACCCTTTCCTCCAACTTTCAAGTTCAGCGATGAAGCAACGTCTCCTCTTCCTTGGCCCCCCCGGCGCAGGCAAAGGCACCCAAGCCCAGCAACTGGCCGCCGATCGCCAGCTGCTGCATCTCTCTACGGGGGACCTGCTGAGGGCGGAGGTAGCTGCTGGCAGCGATCTGGGCAAGGAAGCCGAGGCCGTAATGGCCCGTGGTGAGCTGGTGAGCGATGCGCTGGTGCTGGCGATTGTGCGTGGCCGGCTGGAAGCACTGGCCGCCAGCGGCGGCGGCGGCGGCTGGTTACTGGATGGCTTCCCCCGCAACCTCGCCCAAGCCGAGGCTCTGGGGCTGTTGCTCGATGAGCTGCAGCAACCGATCGAGCTAGTGGTGCTGATGGAGCTCGACGACGCCGTCTTGATCCAAAGGCTCCTTAGCCGGGGGCGCACTGACGACAACGAAAGCGTGATTCGCCACCGGCTGGAGGTCTACCGGGAACAGACCGCACCTCTTATTCACCACTATCAGCAGCTTGGCTTGCTGCAGGCCATTGAGGCCAATGGCAACGTCGATGCGATCGCCGAACGGATCGACGCCCTGCTCGGCTGAATCACTGAAGGGTGTTGACCAGTGTGGTAGGCTGTCGGTTTGCAAATTAGGAGAGCACAACTCCCATGAAGGTTCGTGCCTCGGTCAAGAGAATGTGCGACAAATGCCGGGTGATTCGTCGCCACGGTCGGGTGATGGTGATCTGCACCAATCCCAAGCACAAGCAGCGCCAAGGCTGACCAGCCCTAGCCAGCGCCCCTTCGGGGGCCAGCTGTGCATCATTTCCCCGCTCCGCTCAGGCGGAGCCCCTTGCCCCCTCATCGAATTACTACGTGGCTCGGATTGCCGGCGTTGATATCCCACGCGAAAAGCGCGTCGAGATTGCCCTCACCTACGTGTATGGCATCGGTCTTACCCGTGCCCAGAAGATTCTGGCCAAATCCGGTGTCAGCCCTGACATCCGGGTAAAAGACCTCAGCGACGCCGACGTACAGAAGTTGCGCGGTGCTGCAGAAACCTTCACCCTCGAAGGCGACCTGCGCCGTCAAGAGGGCATGGCCCTCAAGCGCCTCCAAGACATCGGCTGCGTGCGCGGTCGCCGCCATCGCATGGGTCTGCCCGTGCGCGGCCAGCGCACACGCACCAATGCGCGCACCCGTCGTGGTGCTCGCAAAACCGTGGCCGGCAAGAAGAAGTAAGGCTTCCCCTTCCTTCATCTGCTCCCACCCTGCCGCCAACTGCGCAAGCGACCGGCGTCACCAGGGTGCCCCCCGACGTTCCCCTGATCACCTCCTGCACCAGCAGGCCTTTCCGCCATGGCAAAGCCAGCCAAAAAATCCGGCGCCAAGAAAACGAAGCGCAACGTCCCCAACGGCGTTGCCCACATTCAGAGCACCTTCAACAACACGATCGTGTCGATTACTGACACCGCAGGAGAAGTGATCTCCTGGAGTTCCGCCGGTGCCAGCGGCTTCAAAGGAGCCCGCAAAGGCACACCCTTTGCCGCCCAAACCGCAGCTGAAGCAGCAGCACGCCGCGCCCTCGAGCAGGGCATGCGCCAGATCGAAGTCCTTGTAAGGGGTCCTGGTTCAGGCCGCGAAACCGCAATCCGAGCCCTGCAGGTTGCCGGCCTTGAAATCACCCTGATCCGCGACGTGACTCCCCTTCCCCACAACGGTTGCCGTCGCTCCAAGCGCCGTCGCGTCTGAGTCGTCGTTTCGTTCCTGCCCCCCCTGGGCTTTCTCCAACCTTTCGACCCTTCAGACCGTGTTGCATTACCAAATCGATCGCATTGAGCACCAGGTCGCGGAAGACCGATCCCAGACCGGCACCTTCCTGATCGGCCCGCTCGATCGCGGCCAGGCCACCACGCTTGGCAATGCCCTGCGACGCGTCCTGATCGGCAGCCTCGAAGGCAGTGCCATCACCGCGGTGCGCATTTCCGGAGTCAACCACGAGTACGCCACCGTGCCCGGGGTTCGTGAAGACGTTCTCGACATTCTGCTCAACTGCAAGCAGATCTCCGTTAGCAGCCGCAACCGGGAGCTGGAGATCGGACGCCTAGTGGTGAATGGCCCCGCGACGGTTACCGCCGCGGATCTGCAGTTCTCCTCCCAGGTTCAGGTAATCGATTCAGATCGCCTGATCGCCACCGTGGCTGAAGGCCACAGCCTCGAAATGGAGGTACACGTGGAGCGTGGTGTTGGCTATCGGCCCGTCAATCGCCACAGCGAAGACACCAACGCCATCGACCTTCTTCAGATCGATGCTGTGTTCAAGCCCGTGCGCCGGGTCAACTACACGGTGGATGAAACCGCCGTTGGTGAGGGTGGATCCGCTCGCGAAAGACTGCGCCTGGAGATCGAAACCAATGGCAGCGTCACACCAGACGACGCCATGGCCCAATCAGCCAACCAGCTGATCGGTCTGTTCCAGCCCCTGGCCAGCTTGACCATGGTGGAAGAGCCCGGCCTTGAGCCCGAGCCCTCCGCCGAGGCCCAAATTCCTCTCGAAGAGCTCAACCTCTCCGTGCGGGCCTACAACTGCCTGAAGCGCGCCCAGGTCAACTCCGTGTCCGACCTGATGGGCTTCAGCTACGAAGATCTGCTGGAGATCAAAAACTTCGGCTCCAAATCAGCCGACGAGGTGATCGAAGCGCTGGAGCGCATCGGCATCACCCTGCCCCAGAGCCGCACTAGCGCCTGATCGGCGGCCCCTTTACCGACAGCCTTCTCACCTGAGTCAGCCCTATGAGACACCAGTGCCGAGTCCCCATGCTGGGACGCCCCGCCGACCAACGCAAAGCCATGCTGCGGGGTCTCACCACCCAGCTGATCCGCGAAGGTCGGGTTACCACGACCAAAGCCCGTGCCAAGGCGTTGCGCGATGAAGCTGAGCGCATGATCAGCCTGGCCAAGGACGGCAGCCTGTCTGCCCGTCGCCGCGCCATCGGTTACATCTATGACAAGCAGTTGGTTCATGCCCTGTTTGACAAAGCTCAAGACCGCTATGGCGAGCGCCAAGGTGGCTACACCCGCATCATCCGCACCGTTCCCCGCCGCGGCGATAACGCCGAGATGGCCATCATCGAATTGGTCTAAATCTCTCCCCGTCTGGCGAGATTCCAAACTGCCGCGGTGGCGTAAGCCCACCGCGGTTTTTTAATGGCTGCATGGTGCCCGTGCTGACTCCCGCCCCCGCCCTGCGCCGCATCGCTCTTTGCCTGCAATACGACGGCTCCGCGTACTGCGGCTGGCAGCGGCAACGCAATGCCCACAGCGTGCAGCAGACCCTGGAGCAAGCGATAGCTGGGCTTGACCCCCAGGGGCCCAATCGCACCATGGCTGCTGGCCGCACCGATACGGGCGTGCATGCTGCCGCCCAGGTTGCACACTTCGAAGCTGCTGGGCCAATTCCACCAGAGCGCTGGGCCAAGGCCCTCAATGGTCGGCTACCGGCCACGATCCGCATCCTGGCGGCTGTGGAGGTTGACCCCAGCTGGCACGCCCGCTTCAGCGCTAGCTACCGGCGATATCGCTACACGATCTACAACGCCCGCACCCCCAACCTGTTCCTGGCCCCCTGGAGCTGGCACCGCTATCAGCGCCGGTTGGATGAACAAGCCATGGGCCAGGTCCTGGAGGCCATGCTGGGCGAACACGACTTTTCTGCCTTTCAACGAGCCGGCAGCCGCCGAGCCCACGGCCGCACCACCCTTCAGGAGGTGCGCTTGGAGCGCCAGGGTGACCTGATCAGCGTCGAGTTGCAAGCCAGCGGTTTTCTTTACGGCATGGTGCGTCTGGTGCTGAGCCAACTCGTGGCGGTTGGCGAGGGGCGGCTCAGCGGCTCCGACTTCGAGCGCCGCTGGCGCGAGTGCCAACGCGTGGAAGTAAAAGAGGCAGCACCACCGCAGGGCCTCTGCCTGCTGCGGGTGGGCTACCCCAAACCAGTTTTCCCACGAGCCGCCTGGTATGATTGCCAACCGCGGTATCAGCTCGAGATTTCCGATTCTCCGGATCTCCAGCCTGGTTCAGCCCAGCCTTTCGTCAGTTCAGCGCAGCTACCTCCTGGGGGCGCGCCGGCCAGGCGGTAAGGTCACTGAATCCGGGCGTTGGGTTTCCAACGACCAGCTGTCCTGCCCCACTTCCGGCCTGCCGGTGCCTGATCAGGCGAAATGAACAAGACCCCCCTGCCCTCCATTGATTCCCTCGAACGCCAGTGGTATCTGGTGGACGCAGAGAATCAGACCCTCGGTCGCCTGGCGAGCGAAGTGGCCCAAGTGCTGCGCGGCAAGAACAAGCCCTGCTACACACCCCACCTCGACACCGGCGACTTTGTCATCGTCATCAACGCCGACAAGGTGAAGGTGAGCGGTAACAAGTCGACCCAGAAGATCTACCGCCGCCACTCCGGCCGGCCCGGTGGCATGAAGACCGAAACCTTCGCCCACCTCCAAGCCCGGATCCCTGAGCGGATCGTGGAGAAAGCCATCAAAGGCATGCTTCCCCACAACGCCCTGGGTCGTCAGCTGTTCCGCAAGCTGAAGGTTTACAAGGGTACTGAGCATCCCCACGCTGCCCAACAACCCCAAGCCCTAGCCCTCGATCCCGCCACTGCCGCCCAATGAGCACTAACAAAGTCGTCTATTGGGGTACGGGTCGTCGTAAGACGGCAGTCGCCCGAGTGCGTGTGGTTCCCGGGAACGGCACCGTAACCATCAACGGTCGCCCTGGCGATAACTACCTCAACTACAACCCCGTCTATCTCGCAGCGGTCAAGGCACCACTGCAGACTCTCGGGCTTGCAACTGACTATGACCTGCTAGTCAATGTGCGTGGTGGTGGGCTTACCGGCCAAGCCGACGCCATCAAGCAGGGTGCAGCTCGTGCCCTGTGTGAATTGTCCCCGGACAACCGCAAACCCCTTAAAACAGAAGGCCACCTCAGCCGCGACCCCCGCGCCAAGGAGCGTCGCAAGTACGGCCTGAAGAAAGCTCGTAAGGCGCCTCAGTTCTCCAAGCGCTGATTTCTTCCCTCCGCCATCAGCCCCTTCCCCGTCATGCCCAAGGCCGAAATCCATCCCACCTGGTATCCCGATGCCAAGGTGATTTGCAACGGAGAGGTGGTTATGACCACCGGTTCCACCTCCCCCGAACTCCACGTCGATGTGTGGAGTGGCAACCACCCCTTCTATACAGGCACCCAAAAGATCCTCGACACCGAGGGCCGTGTAGACCGCTTTATGCGCAAGTACGGCATGGGTGGAGCAGATTCACTCTCCAACGCAGCTGCTAAGCAGGAGCCCCAGGTTGAGGCCTCGGCCGAAGCTGCAACCGAAGTTGAGACCGAGGCCCCCGCTGTGGCCGAAACCTGATCTCTGCAGGCCTGATTAAACCCCCCAGCCGGGTGCTTACGGGCACCCGGCTTTGTGTTGTCTGGTGCCCATGCGGGCTCCTCCTATCTCGCTGATGGATCCTTCCCTGCTGCATGAGCGTCTGGAGACGGCCCGCCGCACCTTCGAGACCCTGGAACGCCAGCTGGCCGATCCAGCCGTGGCGGCTAATCCCAGCCAGATGCAGGCCATCGCCCGCGAGAGGGCTCGCCTTGAGCCCTTGGTGCAGGACCACCTGAGCCTGCAGAAACTGCAGCAGGAAGAACGAGAAGCTCGCGCCCTGCTGAAGGAACATCGGGGCGACCTCGCCATGGAGGAACTGGTCAACGAGGAGCTGGCAACCCTGGCGGAAGCCACTGCCAGCCTGCTCGACAAGCTCACGGTGGCCCTACTGCCCCGAGACCCCCGCGATGAACGCAGCGTGATGTTGGAGATCCGCGCCGGCGCCGGTGGCGATGAAGCGGCGATCTGGGCCGGCGATCTAGCCCGCATGTATGAGCGCTACGCCCAAGGGGTGGGCTGGCGGGTGGAACCGGTGAGCGCCTCCGAAGCCGAGCTCGGGGGCTACAAAGAACTGATCCTCGCCATCAAGGGGGATGGGGTTTTCAGTCAGCTGAAGTTTGAGGCCGGCGTGCATCGGGTGCAACGGGTGCCAGCCACCGAGTCCCAGGGCCGGGTGCACACCTCAACCGCCACGGTCGCCGTGATGCCGGAGGCCGATCCCGTGGAGGTTCAGATCGACCCCGGCGACATCGAAATCAGTACCGCCCGCTCCGGTGGCGCCGGCGGCCAAAACGTCAACAAAGTCGAAACGGCCGTAGACCTGTTGCACAAGCCCACCGGCATTCGGGTGTTCTGCACCCAGCAGCGCTCCCAGCTGCAGAACCGCGAGCGCGCCATGGAAATCCTGCGGGCAAAGCTCTATGAGCGCCAGCTGGCAGAAGCCAACGCCCAGCAGCGCTCCACCAGGCTGGCCCAGGTAGGCAGCGGCGACCGCAGCGAGAAAATCCGAACCTACAACTTCAAAGACAGCCGCACCACCGACCACCGCCTAGGCCGCAACTTCGCGCTTGAGCCGGTGCTCAACGGCCAGCTCCACGACCTGATCAGTGCCTCAATCGCCGCCGATCAGAGCCGCCAGCTCGAGGAGCTGGCCCAACAGGTAGCCAGCTGAGCGCTCTCAAGCCCCAATTACATATTTGGCCCACTCGCCATGCTGCCCTGCCGAAATCTGGCGACTGGCTTCAAAGCTGAAGCTGCCCAGGGGCCGATGAGGTGGACGCAGCAGGGGCATCGCGGCCTCCCGCGGCGTGCGGTTGCCCTTGCGGACATTGCAGGGCAGACAGGCTGTGGTGACGTTTTCCCAGGTATCGAGGCCACCACGGCTGCGGGGCACCACATGGTCGACAGAGAGCTGCTGAGCGCTGGCCCCGCAGTACTGGCAGCGATGGCCATCGCGGTGAAACAGGTTGCGGCGGGTCAGGGGCAACGGCTTGTAAGGCACCCGCACGAAATGACGCAGGCGGATCACGGTGGGGAGCAGGGTGTCCTCGCGAATCCTGCGAACCGGGTCATGCTCAAGCCCCTCCGCCTTCCCCTTCAGCACCATCACCACCGCACGACGCCAGGTGGTGATGTTGAGGGGCTCGTAGGACGCGTTTAGAACGAGAACATGGCCCATGCCAGCACCCGTGATCGGCGGCATGCTAGTGGCAATCTTCGCTGTAATCCGTGACCCAGGCGACCGAGACCAGCTGGAGTGCCCAGGCCCATGAGGCCAGCCTGGCTCGGCAACGGGCCTGGGTAGAGGTAAATACCGGCGCCATAAGTGCCAACGCCCGCAGCCTGAAACGCTGCATAGGCAATGGCACCGAGCTGATGGCTGTGGTCAAGGCCGACGGCTATGGCCATGGATCGATCTCCGTGGCCCGGGCCGCCCTCGCTGGTGGAGCTAGTCAGTGCGGTGTCGCCACCCTGAGCGAAGGCATCGAGCTACGCAGGGCTGGCATCGAAGCACCAATCCTGGTGCTCGGCAACCTCACCCAGGTAGAGGAGCTGCGCAGCTGTCTGCACTGGCAGCTCATGCCCACTATCAGCGGCATGCGCGAAGCCCTGCTCTGCCAAAACCTCGCCAGCGGCCAAGGCCGCCCGATGGCCCTGCAGCTCAAGCTCGACACTGGCATGGCTCGGCTCGGGGCCGATTGGCAGGAGGGGCCCAGACTCGTGGCCGCGATCACGGAACTGGAAGCTGTGCAGTTGGCCGGTCTCTATTCCCATCTCGCCAGTGCCGATGCATCAGCGGACGCCGATGACGGGCTCACCGATCAACAGCAGCGCCTTTTCGAGACGGTGCTGCAGGCCCTAGAGCACCAGCGTCTGCAGGCTGGCATCCGCCACCTGGCCAACTCGGCCGGCACCCTGCGCAGCCCAGGGCTGCACTACGACCTAGTGCGAGTCGGCCTGGCGCTATATGGTCACAGTCCGGCGGCCCACCTGGCTTCTGTCACTCCCCTGCAGGGAGCGATGACCCTGCACGCCCGCGTCAGCCTGATTCGGGAGGCGGGCAGCGGGGTGGGGGTGAGCTACGGCCATCGCTTCCGCACCAGCCGCCCCAGCCGTCTAGCCGTTGTTGGCATTGGCTACGCCGATGGCGTGCCTCGCCAACTCTCCAACCAGCTGGAAGTGCTGTTTGCAGGCCAACGTCTGCCCCAAGTGGGAGCCATCACCATGGACCAACTGGTGCTCGATGCAACCGACTGCCCGGGACTGGAGGTGGGGTCGGTGGTGACTCTGCTGGGCCAGGAGGGAAGCGAACAAATCACCCCTACCGACTGGAGCGATCGCTGCCAGACCATCCCCTGGGAAATCCTCTGCGGCTTTAAGCACCGCCTGCCACGACTCACCGCCGCCCAAGCCGCCTGGGAGGCCCCAGGCGATAGGGCTCACTGATAAAGTCGTCAAGCCCCTGGAGAGGTGGCTGAGTGGTTGAAAGCGGCTCCCTGCTAAGGAGTTACAGGAGGCAACTCTTGTCGAGGGTTCGAATCCCTCCCTCTCCGTTTTAAGCAGGATTCACGGCGGAGTCACCACCGCCGCGAGTCCTGCTGGCGACTGACATTGGTGAGTCAGCGATTCTCCAGTAGTGCGACCCAGTACCCGCCCATGGGTGTTGGAAGTGGTGTTAGGTGCCCATTCTTGTGGTGTTGGATGCCCGAATTGCGAAAAGGCAGCCCAGCACTAGATAGCAGCGGGTATGAGCGATGGTTCCACGCCACCTCACCCAGGGAGAGCCAGACCTGACGCTGTTTAAGAGAAAAGTGGGGCGTGAGCGACGGGGACGAAATCTCCGCCCACTTCCTAGACCTATGGACGGGTCGAACGCCGCCATAGATAGTTATTTGAGTAAGGCACTGGTATTGGGTGCGAGCAGCAGCAAGGTTTGTTCACAAAAAAATCCCTGGCGTGTTCGACTCCGCCAGGGATACGCTTCCCGTCGCTCATCACGACTAGCCAACGCTATTAGGTACTTACGCTCAGGCCATGGAGTGATTGCCGCTGGTGTTCATGCGGACACGCTCAAGGAACTCCCATTCCCCAGAGGGGGCAGCAGGTGGCCCA
>NZ_JAGQDB010000023.1:0-29512 GCF_024346495.1 Cyanobium sp. A1C-AMD
CGGCGCCACCCAGAACAACCAGAGCTGCCCCATCGCTTCCACTCCGGCCCAAACAGCCACTGCGGTGCTACGCGCAGGGTTGACCGATGTATTAGTCACGGGGATGCTGATCATGTGAATCAGCGCCAGGGTGAGTCCAATAGCAAGGCCAGCAAAGCCAGAAGGCGCCAGGCGATCGGTGGCACCAATAATCACCAACAGGAAGAAGAAGGTGAGCACTAGCTCCACGATCAAGGCTGCCCAGAAGCCATAACCACCCGGTGAATGGGTGCCCCAACCATTTGTAGCCAGCGGATTACTACCTGCCATTACCAGATCAAAAGCCGGGCCACCTGCCACCACCAGCTTGATGAAGCCTCCGGCCAGCACGCCGCCAATCACCTGAGCCACGATGTAGGGCAGCAGCTCCGAACCCTTCATGCGTCCGCTGGCCCAAAGGCCGAAGCTCACCGCCGGGTTGAGGTGACATCCAGAGATGTGCCCAATTGCATAGGCCATTGTCACCACCGTGAGGCCAAAGGCCAGCGACACGCCAAGGAAGCCAAGTCCAAAGGGGTTGCCCGGAGCAATATCGGCTCCAGTGAGATACGGGAAATTAGCGGCAATTGCGGCACTACCGCACCCACCCAATACCAGCCAAAAAGTACCGAAGCCTTCGGCAAGAAGCTTCTTGCCCATTGGAATAGAGGCTGTCACAAAAATGATTGACAGGACTATGTGATTTTACCAGAAACACTTTGAAGAAAAAAGACTCTGGAAGCATTCCAAAGCATTCAGCCTCTAAGTGCCACGCCGGCGGCGCAGGGCTTTCTCCGCCTCTTCCCGGTCGTCGAAGTGAACCTTGGTGGTGCCGAGGATCTGATAGTCCTCATGGCCCTTACCCGCAATCAGCACCAGATCCCCAGGTGCTGCCGCGGCGATAGCGGCGGCGATCGCTACCGCCCGGTCGGCCTCCACCTGCATGGATGCGCCAGGGGGGATGCCGGCAGTCACATCGGCCAGGATTTGCTGGGCATCCTCGGTGCGGGGATTGTCGGAGGTCACATACAGCTGGTCAGCTAGCTGGGCTGCGATCGCTCCCATCTGGGGCCGCTTGCTGCGGTCGCGGTCGCCGCCGCAGCCAAACACGCAGATCAGACGTCCCACCGTGAAAGGGCGACAAGCAGCCAGGGCGTTGGCCAGGCCATCGGGGGTGTGGGCGTAATCCACCAGCACGGCTGGATCGCCGCCACCGTCGCCCACCACCACCCGCTCCATGCGACCAGGCACGCCGCGGAAGTTGGCCAGCCCCTCCAGCAACTGGGGCAGGGGGACGCCCTGCTGTACCAGGGCACCAACCGCCTGCAACAGGTTCATCAGGTTGAAGCGACCCAGCAGGGGTGAGTGGAATGCCCCCTCCCCCGCCGGCGTCTGCAGCACCCCGCGCACGCCGCCTGCCCCCAGCTGCAAATCGCGGATGAACAGCTCGGCGCTGGGATCTTCCAGGGAGCTGCGCCAACAGGCTTTACCTAGACGGCTCACCAGCTGGGCGCCCCAGGGGTCGTCGCCATTCACCACCGCCCCCCCAGCCAGCAGCGGCTCCGCAAACAACCGCGCTTTGGCCTCGAAATAGGCCTGCATCGAAGGGTGATAGTCGAGGTGGTCTTGGGTGAGGTTGGTAAACAGGGCACCGGAGAAGTGGCAGCCAGCCACCCGCTGCTGATCAAGAGCATGGGAGCTCACCTCCATGGCACCGATCTGGGCACCGGCCTCAACGGCCTGGGCCAGCTGGGCCTGGAGCAGATCGGCGAAGGCCGTGGTGTGCTGAGCCGTCACGCTGTGGCCAGGCCAGCGATTCACCAAGGTGCCAAACAGGGCCGAAGGCCTGCCTGACGAAACCGCCAGATGCTCAATCAAATAGGTGGTGGTGGTTTTGCCATTAGTGCCGGTGACCCCAATCAGGGCCAGCCGGCGACTGGGTTGGGACCAGAAGGCAGCCGCCAGCTCTCCGGCCCAGCGGTTCAGCGGCTCAGGCGCTACCAGCACAGCATCGCCTGGCCCAGGCGGCTGAAGGGCCGCCGCGGCCTCGCTAATCACCGCAGCTACCGCACCGGCCTGCAAGGCCTGGGGCCAGAAGCAGCCCCCATCCACCTGGGTGCCAGGCAGCCCCACAAACAAAGTGCCCCGCCCAATGCGGCGCGAGTCACAGCTGATGCCGCTCAACTCCCCGTTGGGCACGCCCAACGGCACCTCCAAACCCACCTGCTGCAGGACCGGATGGAGCAGCTGGGTCATGGCACCGTCAGGAAAGCTGGCGCCTTTCTAAGCGTCCTGGCTGGAAAAACCGTGCTTCTGCAACCAAACCTGCAAGCTGGCGCCAGCCAGCCGGGGCGGCACCCTGGGCAGCTGCCGATCTCCCTGGCCGGAGCGCACCTGCAGAACCGGCACCTCCAGCCCAAAGCGGGCCTGCAGGGCGGGATCACCATCCACATCGATCAACTCCAGCGCCAGCGGAGGATCGATGGCGCGCAACTTCTGCTCCAGTCCCTCACACAGACAGCACCCCTTGCGGGTTAGCAGCACCAAAACAGGGAGCCCGGGGGAGGAAGAGGGCCAAGAGGGAGCGGAGGAGAGCATCAATCGGGCACCGGATCGCAACCGCAGGCGCTGAAGGGATGACAACGCAGCAGCCGGCGCAGGGTGAGCCAGCTGCCCCGCCAGGGCCCATGGCGGCTGATCGCCTCGAGGCCGTAGGCGCTGCAACTGGGAATGAAACGGCAGCGGGGCCCCAGCAAGGGCGAAATCCACTGGCGATAAAAGCTGATCAAGGCGAGCAATAGGGCCGCCAGGCCACGAGTAAGCAATTGGGTCAGCAGCTGGGTTGACTGTTTGCTCGGCAGTTGGGGTGAAGCCCCAAGCTCGGCCTCTTGCAGGGAGACGAGGCCCGGCTCTGGCTGGAGATCGAGGCTGCGCGGCCCAACCGATAGGATCGATCGTTGGCGCGGCACAGCTCGAGTTAGCGGGATCATCCCAGCATGCTCGATACCGCAGCGCCTTGCCTCCCAAGGGAGGTACTTCGTCCTTTGAATTTGTTTTCATGTCTCGCTACCGCGGCCCTCGCCTGAGGATCACGCGGCGCTTGGGAGACCTTCCCGGTCTCACCCGTAAGTCCGCCAAGCGGTCTTATCCCCCCGGTCAGCACGGCCAAGCCCGTCGCAAGCGCTCCGAATACGCCATCCGCCTCGAAGAGAAGCAAAAGCTTCGCTTCAACTACGGCATCTCCGAACGTCAGCTGGTTCGCTACGTCAAGAAAGCCCGGGCCCAAGAGGGTTCCACGGGTACCAACCTGCTGAAACTGCTCGAGAACCGTCTCGACAATGTTTGCTTCCGTCTGGGTTTTGGACCCACCGTCCCCGGCGCCCGTCAGCTGGTGAACCATGGCCACCTGACCGTGAACGGCCGCGTCGTGGACATCCCCAGTTACCAGTGCAAGGCCGGCGATGTGGTCGCCGTGCGCGAGCGCAAGCAGAGCAAGCAACTGGCTGAAGGCAACTTGGCCTTCCCGGGTCTTGCCAACATCCCGCCCCACCTGGAACTCGATAAAAACAAGCTCGTCGCCAAGGTGATCAGCAAGTGCGAGCGCGAATGGGTCGCGCTTGAGATCAACGAACTGCTGGTGGTTGAGTTTTACTCCCGCAAGGTGTGAGCGACTGGCTGCTGCTGCGGCCCCGAACTCCCCAAGCCCTCGCCCAGTGGCGGGGGCTTTTTGTTGCATTCATTTTTGGAGCGACCGGCGTAGCGGCAGCGCCCAACCTGCGCGCTTCTTAGCTAAACCAATGCTTGGCTAAGCCTTGGTTTAGCTAAGCATTGCAAACACAAAGATCAGCCGCTGCCGATCAAGGTCTCCAGGGCGGCAGTCACATCGGCCTGACGCATCAGCGCTTCGCCCACCAGCACCGCATCGGCGCCAGCACCCTGTACCCGGTCGAGGTCGTCGCGGGTGAACAGGCCCGACTCGCTCACCAGCAGGCAGCCCTTGGCGCGGATGCGTTCGCCATAAACGGCAGTGAGCTGCTCGGTGGTGGCCAGATCGGTATGGAAGCTGGCCAAATCGCGGTTGTTGATACCGATAAGTTGCACGCCATCAAGGCCAAGCACCCGCTCTAGTTCCTCGCCGTCGTGCACCTCCACCAGCACGGCCAGGCCCAGAGCCCTGGCCACCTTGAGCAGGTAAGCCATATCCTGATCGCTGAGAATCGCGGCGATCAGCAGGGCCGCATCGGCCCCGGCGGCGCGGGCCTGAAATAGCTGATACGGGCTCAGGATGAAGTCCTTGCAGAGCAGGGGCAGATCCACCGCCTGGCGCACCTGCACCAGCACCTCAAAGCCACCCTGGAAAAACTGCTTATCGGTGAGCACCGAGAGGCAGCTAGCGCCACCGGCGGCGTAGCCCTTGGCAATCGCTTCGGGATCGAAATCCTCGCGGATCACGCCCTTGCTGGGGCTGGCCTTTTTCACCTCGGCGATCACCGCCGGCTTGCGGCAGGAGGCCCGCAGGGCCGCCAAAAAATCCCTGGGTGCCGGCAGCTCAGCCACCTGCTGTTTGAGCTTCTCCAAGGGCACCCTCTCCCGGGCGGCCGTTATCTCCCGATCCTTCTCCCAGAGGATCTGCTCAAGAATGTGGCGTGGCTCGCTGTCCTCGTGGCGGATGGCGTATTCGAGAAAGGCCACCTTCACCTTGGGGTTGGGCGGCCGGCGACGGATCTCCATGGTGCTCAGCCTGCCACCGCCATGGCTGCTTGCTTGTAGGCCACTTCCACCACCTCGCTCAAGGTTGGATGGGTGTGCACCTCCGTGGCCAGTTGCAACACGCTCTGGCGGCGGGCCACGGCGTTAGCGATCTCCTGGATTAGGTCTGCCGCATGCAAACCAAAGATGTGGGCGCCCAGCACCTCACCGCTGGCTTTGTTGAACAGCAATTTCATCAGGCCTTCGCCCTCGAGTTCAGCCAGGGCCTTGGAATTGGCCTTGAAGTAGCTGCGCACCAGGCCCAGCTCAAAGCCCTCTTGCTCAGCAAGGGCTTGGGCGTCGGCCTCGCTCAGGCCCACCGAGCTGATCTCCGGGTGGGTGAAGGTGGCCGCTGGAATTGATCGGTAGTCGATCTGGCGGCTGTGGCCAAGAATGTTGTCTACCGCCACGGTGCCTTGGGCGGCAGCGGTGTGGGCCAGCATCATCTTGCCGGTCACATCGCCTACGGCCCAAAGGTGCGGCACCGGCTCACCTCCCACCAGCACCCGCATGTGCTCGTCGACCGGCACGAAGCCCCGCTCGGTTTCCACACCAACGGCAGCCAGGTTGAGCTCGGCACTAGTGGGCACCCGCCCAGTGGCCACCAGCACCGCATCCACCTCCAGGGTTTCCACAAGCTCCTTGGTGGCCATGTCTGCCAGCTCGATCTTCACCGGGCAGCCGGGGGTCACCTTGCGGGCCAGCACACCGGCACGAGCGTCGATATCACGGCCATTGATCAAGGTGCGGGCAGCAAGCTTGGCGATGTCGGGATCGAAGGTGGGCATCACCCGATCTAGGGCCTCAATCATCGTGACCTCACAGCCCAAGGCCGTGTAGACGTCAGCGAATTCCAAGCCGATGTAACCGCTGCCGATGATCGCCAGCCAGCGGGGCAGCCACTCGAGGTTCACCGCCTCGTCGCTGGTGAACACGGTGCGCCCATCTGTCTCGATGCCGCGGGGCACGAAAGGCTCAGAACCAGTAGCCAGAATCACATCGCGGCCGCTGATGGTGCGCTCGATGCCACTGCCGCTCTCGCGCACCGTGACCTGCTGATGGCCGGCCAGGCGGCCCTGACCCCGCAGGATCGTGGCACCGGCGCGCTCCAGGGTTTTGGTGAGATTGCTGCGGATAGTTGCCACCAGCTGGTTGGCATGGTCGGCGATCTTTTGGCGCTCAAAGCGCACTGGGGCGGCGTGGATGCCGAAGCCCGCCAGATGCTCGGCGTCGGCCAGCTCCCGCACCCGGCCGCTGGCCGCCAGCAGGGCCTTGGAGGGCACACAGCCCCTGTTCACACAGGTGCCGCCCATATCGCGCGACTCAACAATGGCGACCCGCAGGCCATGGTCGGCAGCGTGCTTCGCCGCATCGAAGCCGCCATAGCCGGCACCGACCACGATCACGTCGTAATCGAAACTCGATCCGTCAAAACGCAATCCGTCAAGGGGGGCGTCGCTCACCGGGCAGCACTGCGGTTGTTGACGGGCATTCTCCCCCGTCAAGCTCCAGCCTGCTGGCGCAGACGCTCGAGCAGTAGCGGAGCTGCCGCCACGGCCACATTGAGGGATTCCACCGCTCGGCTGTGGGGAATGGTGACGCGCTGGCTGGCCAGGGCCTGGAGCTCCGTTGACACCCCAGCTCCCTCATTGCCAAGCAGTAACACCGTGGGCCGGGTCCAATCGAGCTGCCAATAGGGAAGAGGTGCCGAAATAACAGGCACCGATCCGGTCTCGGGGCGCACCGCAACCACCAGCTGCAGGCCGGCGGCCGTTGCCGCCTGCAACCGCTCCGCCAACTCCTGCCTGCTCTCTCGCACCAGGGGCAGGGCCAAGGCAGCCCCCGCCGAGGCGCGCAACACCTTTGGTTGAAATGGGTCAGCCCCATCGGCCAGCCACAGGGCCCCAACCCCCGCCGCCAAGGCAGTGCGCATCAAGGTGCCGAGGTTGCCGGGATCCTGGATCCCATCAAGAGCCAGCACAAAGCTGGCTGTGCCTGGAGCCGCTGCCGTCGGAGGCAGCAGGCTGGCCACCACTCCGTCGGGATGCTGGGTAGTGGCTATAGCTTCCAGCACCTCACCACTCACCAGTCGCCAACTGCAGCCTGGAGGCAGGGCTGCCACCAGCTCGCCATGGTCAGCCAGCCAAGCGGCGGTAGCCAACACCTCCCTGGGCTGAAGCCCTAGACGCACCGCCTCCTGCAGGAGGTGGGTGCCTTCCAGCAGCAGCAACCCCTGCTCGCGGCGACCGCGAGACTCCTGCAGAAGACGCAGCTGCTTAACCAGCGGGTTGCGGCGGCTAGTGAGCGGCTCGGCAGCACCCAAGCCATCGCTAGGGATCACTTCAGAAAGCCTGGTGACGGCGCACATGCAAACCGTCGTGCACTACGAGCTCCTTGCCGTCTAAATCGAGACCACGCACCGAGGCGACCTCACCCTTCAGGCCTTCAGCATGGAGGTTTTCGACCAATTTCTTGATGACAATGTCCTCGATCGTGGATTGATCAAGGCTATCGGGCGTAAGGCTGTCAAGGAATTTGCCTAACTTCGAGGCCATCACCTCGGAAGCGTTTGAGATCTTGAGAACGATCATGAGAAAAGTGCGGATGGGGAGACTTGAACTCCCACGACATTGCTGCCACTAGTACCTGAAACTAGCGCGTCTACCAATTCCGCCACATCCGCGTGGCTGTCGCCAGAGCTGAGCTCGCTGCAACAAAGAGAACATAAGCCATCGGCAACCCGCACCAGGAGTCGGAGCCAGTTCCGGCGGCGGTCGTCTAGACGGTCTCACCTTTTATTGTCAATATGCTGCGACATGAGCCGGGCAGTCGTTCCATGGGTCTGATCGCTGTCCAATCACCTAGCAAGACCCGTTCTCTTCAAAATCCTCGGCTTGAAATCCGAGGCGGCCGGCGACTCTCCGGCGAGCTGCACGTGAGTGGTGCCAAGAACTCAGCCTTGGTGCTGATGGCTGCCTGTCTGTTGACCAGGGACACCATCCGACTGAGAAACGTCCCTCCGCTCACCGACATCGCCGCCATGGGCGAAATGCTCAGCAGCCTTGGCGGCCAGGTCCACCGTGATGGTGACGCACTGGAATTAAAGGGCGACTCAATCAATAGCTCTACAGCCCCCTACGAGCTGGTGAATAGCCTCAGGGCGAGCTTCTTCTGCATTGGCCCCCTGCTTGCCCGCACTGGCATGGCCAAGGTGCCCCTGCCAGGCGGCTGCCAGATCGGCACCCGGCCAGTCGTCGAGCATGTCAAAGGTCTCAAGGCCCTGGGCGCCCAAGTAACCATTGAGCACGGGGTCGTCACCGCCGTGGTGCCAGGCAGCGGCCATCGCCTCACGGGCGGCCGCATCCATATGGACTGCCCCAGCGTAGGCGCTACCGAGACATTAATGATGGCGGCCGCGCTCGCCGATGGCGAGACGGTGATCGACAACGCCGCCCTTGAGCCAGAGGTGGTTGATCTGGCAGGCCTGCTGATCGCCATGGGCGCCAAGGTGCGCGGCGCCGGTACCTCCACGATCACGATCGTGGGTGTGGATCGCCTGCATGGCGCCGACTACGCCGTTATCCCAGATCGCATCGAAGCGGGCACGTTTCTACTTGCAGCCGCCATCACCCGCTCCCATTTGCGGGTAACCCCAGTGATCCCAGATCACCTTGGCGCCGTGCTCACCAAGCTCGAGGAGGCGGGTTGCACCTTGGAGCACGACGGCGTCGGGCTCACCATCAAGGCCGATCAGATCAATGCAGTTGACCTGCGCACCCAGCCATTCCCCGGCTTCCCCACCGACCTGCAAGCCCCCTTCATGAGCCTGCTGGCCACGGCCCGGGGCACCAGCGTGATCACCGAAAACATCTTTGAAAATCGCTTGCAGCACGTGGCCGAACTGCAACGCATGGGTGCCGACATCCGTATGCAGGCCAACACCGCCTTTGTGGAAGGGGTGGCCCGCCTCAGCGGTGCTCCAGTGCAAGGTAGCGACCTGCGCGCCGCCGCCGCCATGGTGCTGGCTGGCCTAGCCGCCGACGGCATCACCAGCGTGCGCGGCCTGGAATACCTAGACCGTGGCTACGCCAATCTTGAGGGCAAACTCAATGCTGCCGGTGCCAGCATTGAGCGTGTCAGCTCGGCGGCTTAAGCTCTCAACTGCGGGAGCGTGCCGGAATTGGTAGACGGACTCGACTCAAAATCGAGCGCCTTCGGGTTTGTGGGTTCGAGTCCCACCGCTCCCATCTCGCCCATCACCCACTCAGGCATGTCTGCCTCAGCCGTGATGGACACCTACGCCCGCTTCCCGATCAGCCTCACCCGGGGCCGGGGAGTCTGGGTTTGGGATAGCAATGGCAAGCGCTATCTCGACTGTGTAGCCGGCATTGCCGTCTGCACCCTCGGTCACAGCGACGGGCGGCTGAAGCGGGCCCTAAGCCGCCAGCTGGGCAAGCTGCAGCACGTATCCAATCTGTATCGAATCCCCGAGCAGGAGGAACTCGCCGCTGCGATCACCGCCAGCAGCTGCCTGGATCGGGTTTTCTTCTGCAACTCCGGCGCTGAGGCCAATGAGGCCGCCATCAAGCTGGCCCGTAAGCACGGCCACACGGTGAGGGGCATCGCCACTGGCGACGGCAAGGCGCCCCTAATCCTCACCGCCCAGGCCAGCTTCCACGGCCGCACCCTGGCTGCGGTTACGGCCACGGGGCAGCCCAAGTACCACCAGGGCTTTGAGCCGATGGTGCAGGGCTTCCGCTACTTCCCTTACAACGACACCGCCGCCTTTGAAGCCCTGCTCGCCACCTGCGAAGTGGAGGGTCCGCGGGTGGCCGCCGTGCTGCTCGAACCAATTCAGGGCGAAGGCGGCGTGCATCCCGGCAACAGGGCCTTTTTTCGGCGGGTGCGGGAGCTCTGCGACGCCCACAACATCCTGCTGATCTTCGATGAAGTGCAGATCGGCGTTGGCCGCAGCGGCCAGCTCTGGGGCTACGAGCAGCTGGGCGTCGAGCCCGATGCGATCACCCTGGCCAAGGGCCTCGGCGGCGGCATCCCCATCGGTGCCCTGGCGGTGAAAGCCTCAGTGGATCACTTCCGCCCCGGCGAACACGCCAGCACCTTCGGCGGCAACCCCTTCGCCTGCCGCGCCGGCCTCACCGTGCTAGCCGAACTAGAGCGGCGCGACCTGCTCAGCCACGTGCAGCGGATGGGCGCACTGCTGCAGGAGCTACTGGCCCAGCTGGTGAGCCGTCATCCCACCCTGCTGGAGGGGGTGCGGGGCTGGGGGCTGCTGCAAGGACTGGTGCTGCGCGAAGAGGCCCCAAGCGCTCCGGACATCGTCAAGGCGGCCATGGAGCAGGGGCTGCTGCTGGTGCCCGCTGGCCCACGGGTGGTGCGCTTCGTGCCCCCGCTGGTGATCCAGCCCCGCCACCTGCGCCTGGCCGTCGACCGCCTCGAGCGAGCCCTAGTCAGCCTTGGGCGATGAAACAGCCGTGGGCCCTGAGCTCGACAATTTCGCCGACCTGATCGAGCCCTTCAGCCGCCGCGGCGTCGACCTGGGACTCGATCGGCTCCAGGCCGCCCTGGCAGAGCTTGGCAACCCCGAGCGCCGCTTTGCCGCCGTGCAGGTGGCGGGCACCAACGGCAAGGGCTCGATCTGCACCCTGGTGCACCAGGCCCTGCTGGCCGCCGGCATCCGCGCCGGCCTCTACACCTCGCCGCACCTGGTGAGCTGGACCGAGCGCATCCGGCTTGGCCATGACCCGATCGCCGCGCCATGCCTGCGCCGCCACCTGGAAGCCGCCACGCCGATCGCCCAACGCCACCAGCTAACATCGTTTGAACTGGTCACCGCCGCGGCCTTCCTGGCCTTCGCGGAAGCTGAACTTCAGCTGGTGGTGCTGGAGGTGGGACTGGGGGGCCGGCTCGACGCCACCACCTGCCATCCCCACCGGCCCGTGATCGGCTTTGCCTCGGTGGGGCTCGACCACGCTGAGTTCCTCGGGCCGGATCCAGCCACAATTGCCGCCGAGAAAGCCGGCGTGCTCCAGCCGGGGGCCGTGGCAATTAGCGCTCCCCAGAGCCCGGAGGTAGCGGCGGTGCTGAACGATCGCGCCGCCGCAGTGGGAGGCGAACTGCGCTGGGTGGAGCCGCTGGATCTCAACCAGTGGACCCTGGGGCTTTCAGGAGCAGTGCAGGCCGCCAATGGCGCCGTCGCCCTGGGCCTGCTGCGGGCATTAAAGGAGCGGGGCTGGCCCGTCAACGACCCAGCCATACGCCGCGGTTTCGCAGCAGCCCGCTGGCCAGGCCGACTACAACAACTGAGCTGGCACGGCATACCCCTACTGCTCGATGGCGCCCACAACCTGCCTGCCGCCCTCGCCCTACGCACCGAACTCGACGCCCATCCCGAGCGCCACGGCCTGGCCTCCGGCCCGCGCTACTGGGTGCTGGGCATGCTGGCCAACAAGCAGGGGCCGGAGATAGCCGCGGCCCTGCTGGCCCCGGGAGACCGGGCCTGGATCGTGCCGGTGCCGGGGCACGCCTGCTGGAGCCTTGCAGCCCTTACCGCCGCCTCTCCCAGACTCGATAGCCAGCTGCACAGCGCCCCCAGCCTCGAGGCCGGCCTAGCCCAAGCGGGAAGTGGTTTGCAGCGCGTGGTGGTTGCTGGCTCTCTCTACCTACTCGGCCAGGCAGCCACATCAGAACAAGCTCGAGCCCCCTCAACCAGGCTCAATCAGACCCAATGAGACTCAATGAGGCTCAATGAGGTTTTTTGCTTGTTAGCTTAGCTAAGGCTAAGTCAAGTCGTAAAACACTCCTACTCCTCCCCTTCTGTCACCCCACACCATCCGGGCCAGAGTGAGGTCCCCCGGCCCATCCCCATGGCTCCCTTCTTCGAGCTCCTCTCAGCGGCCCAGTCAGGAGCGAAATTAGTGGCGAAATCAGGAGCTAAATCAATAGGGAAATCAATAGCCCTTTCCCTAGCCCTGGGGCTGCTGCTGGTGCTGTCTCCACTGCTTTCTCCACTGCCGGCAGCAGCCGACTTCTCCGGCGTGGACTACACGCTCACCAACCAGAACGAGCAGGATTTCAGCGGTCAGGATCTAGCCAATACCTCCTTCGCTGGGGCCACCGGACGGCACGCCAACTTCAGCGGCGCCGATCTGCACGGGGCGATCCTCACCCAGGCGGCCTTCCCCGATGCCAATTTTGCCGGCGCCGATCTGAGCGGCACCCTGATGGACAAGGTGGACCTCTCCGGAGCCGATCTCAGCGGCGCCATTCTCACCGGGGCGATCGCTTCAGGCAGCAGCTTCCGCGGCGCCAACGTCACCGATGCCGACTTCAGCGACGCCCTGATCGATCGGGTAGACCAGCGCTCCCTCTGCCGCGATGCCGAAGGCACCAACCCGATCACCGGCGCCGACACCCGCCTCAGCCTGGGCTGTTAAGCCAGCCGCGCAATTTGCCGGGGTTGAGCAGGCCGGCCGGGTCGTAGGCGGCCTTTGCTGCCACCTGGTCGGCATCGATCACACCCAAGCCGCCATCTTCGACGCTGATCACGTGGGGGTTAAACAACACGGCACCGCAGCGGCGGCAATCGTCTAGCAGCTGCTGCAGGGCCTCCTCGCCGCGCCAGCGCAGCAGCGGCAGGGCCGCCAGCCGGGCCGCACCCTGCTGCCTCACGGCCTCCAGGTGCCAAAGCAGGTCGTCGCCCCATTGCTGCCGCAGGCGCTCCAGACAGGGGGCCTCCGGCTGGGGCAGCAGCATCTGCAGGTAGGTCCAATCCGGATGCTGGGCGCGCCAATGCAGGGTGGTGTGGTTCCAGCTGAGCTCCCGCAGCGGCAGCCCCCGGCTCTGGCCCTGGGGGGCCTGCCAGCGCAGCGCTCCGCCCCGGGCCGCCAGCCAGCTCGGCAACACCTCCAGGGCTGCGGGGGCGACCAGCAACAACAGGCGCTGCTCACCAGGCTCGGGCGCCGGACAGCCCGCCGGCCAGGGGAGCTGGCTAACCAGCGGCGCCTCCAGCACGGTGATGGCATTGAGCTCAAAGGCCGTGCTTGTAAGTGCCTGGGCCGCCGCCAGGGCCTGCCCCCACTGCTCGAAACCCACCACCAGCTGCTGCCAAACCACCGCCTCGCTGGTGGGCAGCCGCAGGGCAGTGATGATGCCATTGGTGCCGTAGGCGTGGTTGAGCGGGGCGCTGGCCGCAGCATCGAGCTGCAGCAGCCGCGGCTCGGGCTCGAGAGTTACCACCTCCAAACCCAGCAGGTTGCCGGGATCGCGCAGAAAACCCCAGCGCAGGGAGCCGATGCCGCCGGAGCCACCGGCGATAAAACCACCGATGCTGGCGCTGCGCACCGTGCTGGGCACCAGCCGCAGGGCCCGGCCCCGGGGGGCCAACTGCTTCTCGATCGCCCCCATCAAGGCGCCTGCCTCCACCTCGAGCACGCCGGTGGCTTCATCCAGCTGGCGCAGCTGATTGAGGCCGCTGAGATCCAGCACCAGGCCGCCTTGCAGAGGCACGCACTGGCCATAGTTGCCCGTGCCGGCACCCCGCACCGTCAAGGGCACGCCCTGGCGAGCACAGGCTCCTGCCACCAGCAGCACCTGCTCCACCGTGGTGGCTCTGGCCACCAGCTGGGCGCGGCAGCCCTGCAGCAGGGGCACCAGCACCGGCGAGTAGTCGTAATAGTCGCGGGAGAGCCGCTCCAGCTCCAGCGGCGACTCGGCCCCGAGCAGCGGCAGGGTCGAATCCAACCGGCGCAGCTCAGCTGCCAGAGCAGTGATCTGGTCCTCAGGGCAACGCTCAGCCATGGGGTGGCAAAAGGGGGGAAGGTTTCTCAGCTTCGGGCGGCGGCAGCCAGACGCCTTGACGCAATACCCGCCGCTGGGGCGGCCGGGCCAGCAGCTCCCACCAGCTACCAGCCCCAAGCAGCACTAAATCGGCTGGGGCCCCAAGCCGCACTACCCCATCCCAGGCCAGCTCCAGCACCGCTGCGGCGGCGGTGCTGAAGGGGGCCAGGCCCAGCCGCTGCCAGGGCACCAATTGGCAGAGCGGCGCCGACCAGCGCAGCAGCTCAATGGGATCGAAATCACCACCTGGATACCAGGGGTCTTGCACGTTGTCGCCGCCGATAGCCAGCCTCACACCCGCCTGCTGCAGGCTGCGGATCGGCGCCAGGGGCCGCCGCCAGGGGGTGCGCCCGGGCCGGCGCCCCAGCAGCCAAAAATTGGTGGTAGGCAGGGCTACCACGGCGATATTGGCGGCGGCCAGCCGATCCGCCAGCCGGTCGCAGTTGCGTTGCGGCAACAGGGCCATGCTGCTGGCGTGGCTGCAGGTGATCGCCACGGCGCGGCGCTGCTCCAACACCAACTGGGCCACCATCGCCAACCCCTCACCAGGGCAGGAATCGGCCTCATCAACGTGCAGATCCACGCCGCAACCATGGCGCTCCGCCAGGTCAAGCAGGGCCAACAGGGCCTCGCGGTCGGCGCTGCGGCGAGCGGCACCCTGGCCATAGGGCGGCCCGATCACCCCACCCAGCAGCCCCTGGCCAGCGGCCACCCGCCGGGACAGGGACTGCCCCTCCGCCGTGAGCCAATGGCCCATTGGTGCCAGGGCCACCAGCTGCAGCTCCAGCCGCTCGCGCCAGCGCTCACGGGCCGCCAACAGAGCTTCCCAGCTGGGCTCGGCCCCAGCCCCCACGCTATCGATATGGCTGCGGATCGCCCGCACGCCGTTGCGCCAGGCCCGCTCCAAGGCCCGCTCAGCCCGCTCAGCCACCTGCTCAACGCTGCGCTGAGCGTATTCGCGTTGATTAGCAGCTAAGGCCGCCGCCATCGTGCCCTCCCGGTTGGGAAAGGCGGCGGCGCTGAAAGCCTTATCCAAGTGAGCATGGGGCTCAATCAGGGGAGTTAGGGCCAGGGGCAGGCTGGCCGCCACCGCCTGGGCGGGCAGGGGCGAAATGGCCGTGATCCGTCCCGCCTCGAAAGCGATGCTCAGGGACACCAGCCCATCCGCATCGGCGCGAAACCCGGCTCCGCCCAGGCGCGGATCCAGCAGCCCCCGGGGCAGGCGCAGCTCCACTAGGGGCTCTCGGGACGGTCGGTGGCAGCGCTGATCAACACAAATTGACCGGCTACGCCCACCACGGTGGAGCGAAAGCGAGGCACCTGCCAGCGCAGCAGCGATTGGCCACCAAGCTCACTTTCGAAAACACTCAACAGGCCGTAGTTGCGGCGGGGGGTGTGGCTGAGCACCACGGCCGCCAAGGCCGCTCGCTGGGCCTGAACAAGCCCCACACAGTTGTTGATCGCCATCCGCAACAGCACCGGCACGCCGCTATCACCGCAGAGCTCCTTGCTGATCTCTTCCACTAGGCGATCACTGGCGTAGGCGCGGAAATCGGCAGGGGATGGATTGGTGAGGGCAAGCCCGCCAGCGGCTAGGGCGAGCACGATCAAGCCAGGCGCCCATGCAAAGCGGGCCGGGGTGTCCGAACGCCAGACCAAACGGTTCAAAGTTGCAGGCAATCAAGGTTGGCACCCTTTGCTCGCCACGGCAGGCGCCTTGCCCCAACCCTCAACGTCCTGTCTAATGCGAGCCCAGGGGCAAGGGCATGGACCAGAAGCTCATTGGCACGGCCTTTCTTTCTGCCCTGGCAGCAGCCCTGCTCGACGCCGACTCAGCAGCATTTCTACGCGACCTAGTCGGGCCCTGGCTGCGCTCGCCGCTGCTGGTGCCAGTGGCCGGCGTGCTGCCCGAACTGCAAACAAGCGCAGGGATTCTCTGCCTGGTAGCAATTCCGATCCTGTGGCTGAGGCCGCGGTAGCTGGGCTGAAGCAGGTCGCCGCAACGGGTGAGAAGCCTTGACAGGCCACGACTTGCTACATTCCAAGGGTGCGGCGGGCGTCGCCAAGCGGTTAAGGCAGCGGCTTGTGGTGCCGCCATCCGGGGGTTCGAATCCCCTCGCTCGCCCTTGATTCCCTAGCCGTCCCCACCACTTTTGGGGCGGCTTTTTTGTGACTACTGCAGCGTCTGCAGCAAAACCCCAGCCCCATGCCGCACCGGATCGGCGCAGGGCAAGCCGAGCTCGGCCGCGGTGGCGGCAACAGCAAGCTGAGCTGCGGCGGCGTCCAATCGGGCGGTGTTGAGCGCCACGGCCCGCACCCGCGGCCGCAGGCCATCGGGACGCCCCAAGGCCGCCAGTGCCTCCAGCGCCGCGATCAACTCGGGCAGGGGCGGGATCGCTACCGGCACCTCCCCTGGCCGGGTGCGCACGTGGCTCTGGCCAGCGCGGTGCACCAGCAGCAGTTCGGTGGGCTGGCTGCCGCGCAGCAGGGGCAAGGTGGCGCTGGAGCCCGGATGGCAGAGCGACCCCTGGCCCTCCACCAGCAGCAACGCCTCCGGCCCGGCCCCAACGGCGGCGGCCAACACGGCCGCCTCCACGGCACCGGCGGCGTAATCAATCCGCACGGCATCGAGGGCCACGCCCTGGCCGCTAATCAAGATGCCTGCCTGACCCGTGCCCACAAAGCGGGCATCAAGGCCGCGGCGCCTGGCCTCAGCCTGCAACTCCAAGCAGGCGCTCATCTTGCCCACGGCCATATCCGAACCCACGGCCAGCACCCGGCGGCAGGGCAGGGCAGCGGCGCGTGCTGCGGCCACCTCCAAGCCAGCCGGCTCCTGGCGCAGATCCCAGATCCACTGGCCGGCTCGGCTGCAGGCGGCAGCCAGCTCGGGATCATCGCCAAGGCGGCTGTGCAGGCCACTGGCCAGGTTCAGCCCCGCCTCCAGCGCCGCCAGCAGATCAGCCCGCATCGCTTGTGGCAGACGGCCGCCGGAGGGGGCCAGCCCCACCACCGCCACCTCGGGCCCGTAGGCCAGGGCCGCCGCCATATCAGCCACCACCGGCACAGCCCGCTCAATGCCGCTCACCTGCTGCAGGTCGCAGCCAGCGAAAGCCGGATCGATCACCGCCACGATCGGCCCACTGCGATAGCGCAACATCGCCAAACCGGTCTTGCCGCTGAGGTCGTCGAGGCCGCCGTGGAGCAGCAGCACGACCGGAGCGCTTGGGCTCAACATGACGCCTGCCCCATGGAGATACCCAGATTGATGCCAAGGCCGGGGCCCGCTGGCGGAATCAGCACGTCTCCCTCCAGGGTCAATCCGGTGAAGGGGTCGTCCACCAGGTTGAGATGGCTATCGAGATCGGGCCAGGTCACTAGGGGCAGCAGCTGGGCTGCCGCGCCATTGAGCAGGGCGCCATCCGAGTAGCACCCCACCATCACCCCTAAACCCAGGCGGCGAGCAGCCTGGGCCAGCAGCAGGGCCTCGCTGAGGCCACCGCTCTTGAGCAACTTGATGTTGATGCCATCTACGTGGGGTGCCAGCCGCAGCAGATCGGCCAGCTGCCAGCAGCTCTCATCGGCCACCAGGGGCAGGGGGGATTCGCCATGCAAGGCCGCAAAACCAGCGCTGTCAGCCTCCGGATCCAGCAGGGGCGCCAGGGGCTGCTCGAGCAGCACCACGCCGGCCCGCTCCAGGGGCTCGAGCATGGCCCGGGCTGTGGCCAGATCCCAGCCGCCGTTGGCATCCACCTGCAGCTCGCAGGCGCTACCCGTCTGCTGGCGCCGCCGCTCAAGGGCGGTAGCCACCCCCTCCAGCAGGGGCAGGTCGTGGGCGATGCCAGCGGGGCTGCCCAGCTTGAGCTTGATGCGGGTGGCAGGCAACTGCAGCCACCAGCGCTCGAGCCGCGCCAGGACAGCCTCGGGCGTACCTAAGCCAAGGGTGACGCTGGTGGCGACACAGGCGCCTGGATCCAGGCCCCAGAGCCGGTGCAGGGGCTGGTTCAACCTTTTGCCCCACCAGTCGTGCAGGGCCAGATCCAAGCCGCAACGGGCCGGGGGGCTCAGGGCGGCCAGCAGGGGCTCCAGGGCCTGCAGGGGCTCAGGCGCCAGGGCGACCAGCTGGGGGGCAACCGCCTCCAGCTCCGCAGCAACGACATCGGTGTCGTAATGGCGGTGGCCGGTATCGAAGCCGCCGGTCTCGCCTATGCCCGTGAGCCCGTCGTGCTCAAGGCTCACCAGCAGGTGCTCCGCCGCAGCCGTCGTGCCGCGGCTGATGGCCAGGGGCACGGCCTTCGTGAGCTGAAAGCGTTGCAGGCGAAGCTGCATCAGAGCTAAGGCGCTGGCCTCAAGCTGACACGGGTCTGGCACACGTCCTGGAATCCGTACAGCGTGTACAGATTCCAGGACACCAGAACAGGTCCCTTTTCCCGCCAGCCGCCAACCCTGATGGCCGAAACTAGTTGCATGACGGCCACCAACCTCAGCACCAACGTCCCCCGCGGCAGCTACTGGATCACCACCTTTGGCTGCCAGATGAACAAGGCGGATTCCGAGCGCATGGCAGGGATCCTGGAAGCCATGGGCTACCGGGCCGGCACAGATGAGCACAGCGCCGATCTGGTTCTCTACAACACCTGCACAATCCGCGATAGCGCCGAGCAGAAGGTTTACAGCTACTTAGGCCGCCAGGCCCAACGCAAGCGAATCAACCCCAACCTCACCCTGGTGGTAGCGGGCTGCGTAGCCCAGCAGGAGGGCGAATCTTTGCTGCGGCGAGTGCCCGAGCTGGATCTGGTGATGGGCCCCCAGCACGCCAACCGGCTGGACACCTTGCTGGCCCAGGTGGAGCAGGGTCAGCAGGTGCTAGCCACCGGTGAGCAGCACATCCTTGAAGACATAACCACCGCTCGCCGCGACAGCCAGGTATGCGGCTGGGTGAATGTGATCTACGGCTGCAATGAGCGCTGCACCTACTGCGTGGTGCCCTCGGTGCGCGGCCAGGAGCAGTCGCGGCTGCCCGAAGCGATCAAGCTGGAAATGCAGGGCCTGGCGGCACGCGGCTTCAAGGAGATCACCCTGCTGGGCCAAAACATCGATGCCTACGGCCGCGACCTGCCCGGCATCACCCCCGAAGGCCGCCGCGCCCACACCCTCACCGACCTGCTCCATCACGTCCACGACGTGGCCGGAATTGAGCGGATCCGCTTTGCCACCAGCCACCCGCGCTACTTCACCGAGCGGCTGATCGATGCCTGCGCCGACCTACCCAAGGTGTGCGAGCACTTCCATGTGCCCTTCCAGAGCGGGGACGATGACGTGCTCAAAGCCATGGCCCGCGGCTACACGGTGGATCGCTACCGCCGCATCGTTGAGCGCATCCGTGAGCGCATGCCCGATGCCTCGATCAGTGCCGATGCGATCGTGGCTTTCCCCGGCGAAAGCGACGCCCAATACCGCCGCACCCTGGCCCTGATTGAGGAGATCGGCTTCGACCTGGTGAATACCGCCGCCTACTCGCCGCGGCCCAACACCCCAGCAGCCGACTGGCCAAACCAGCTCAGTGAGGCGGTGAAGGTGGAACGCCTGCAGGAGCTCAACGCCCTGGTGGAGCGCACCGCCCAGCAGCGCAGCAACCGCTACGCCGGCCGCTGTGAGCAGATCCTGGTGGAAAGCAGCAATCCCAAAAACTCCAATCAGGTGATGGGCCGCACCCGCACCAACCGGCTCACCTTTTTCCCCGCTCAAAACGCCCATGGCAGCCCGATCAAACCGGGCGACCTAGTAACGGTGCAAATCGAAGAGGTGCGCGCCTTCTCCTTGAGCGGCAAACTGGCCTGAGTTTTGGGCCCCCTGGGTCCCATACCGGCCGGCATGACTCCCACCCCCATCGCCGTTGGTCTGATCTTTGGGGGGGCCTCCGGCGAACATGCCGTCTCAATCCGTTCCGCCGCCACGGTGGCGGCGGCCATGCGGGATGCCGAAAACGCGTCGAGCTACGCGCTGCAATGCTTCTACATCGATCCCGAAGGGCGCTGGTGGGGAGCTGAGTTGGCCGATGCTGTGTTGCTCCAGGGCAGCCCGGCCCGGCTCGAGCAACTGCCCCAACCGCTGCCGCCGCCTGGATTCCGGGGCTTACCTGCCGGCGCCCTAGAGATCGATGTGTGGCTGCCGGTGCTGCACGGCCCCAACGGCGAAGACGGCACGATCCAGGGCCTGTTCACCCTGATGCAGGTTCCCTATGTGGGTTCGGGTGTGCTGGGCTCGGCAGTGGGCATGGATAAGCAGGCGATGAAGGCCGCCTTCGCCGCCGCCGGCCTGCCCCAGGTGCCCTATGCCTGCGTGTCAGCGAGCGCAGCGGCCCAAAACGACGACGCCCTGCTCGACCAGCTGGAGAGCCAGCTCGGCTACCCCTGCTTCGTGAAACCAGCCAACCTCGGCTCTTCGGTGGGCATCAGCAAGGCCACTGATCGGGCCAGCCTGCAGGCCGGTCTGAAGCTTGCCGCCGCCCTTGATCCGCGGCTGGTGGTGGAGCAGGGGGTGACGGCCCGCGAGCTGGAATGCGCGGTGCGGGGCGGCGGCCACCAGCCCCTGCAGGCCTCGGTGCTGGGCGAAATCTGCTTTGAAGCCGATTGGTACGACTACGAAACCAAATACAGCGAGGGCAAAAGCCACACCGTGATCCCGGCGCTGGTGCCAGAGGCGGTGGCTGAACGCTGCCGGGCCATGGCGATAGAGGCCTGTGAGGCCGTTGGTGCCATGGGGCTTTCGCGGGTTGACTTCTTCTTCTGCGAAGCCAGTGGCGAACTGTGGCTCAACGAGATCAACACCCTGCCGGGCTTTACCAGCCAGAGCATGTACCCGATGCTCTGGGCCGCCACGGGTGTGGCCCTGCCCACCTTGGTGCGCGAATTGATCGAAGGGGCCCGAGAATGGCACTTGCAGGTATCTAGTGGAGGCCCTTCGACATGAGTCACGGCCTGCTTTGGTTGCCACTGCTTTTAGTGTTCGTACTGCTCACCGCCCTGGGCTGGCTCGAGCGGCGGCGGCAGCGCTTGTTTCGCGAATGGGCCGAGGGCTCCGAGCTGGCCAAACTCGACAGCTGCGGCGGCGCCCGGCTGGTGGATGGCCTGCTGAGTTGGTGCTCCTTCGAAGCCGGTCAACTCAAACAGGATGACTTTTTTGTGATTAAGCAGCTCGAATTGGTTGAGCTGCTTTCGCTGGGTTCGGGCGAGGCGCCCCTCACCGAAGAGAGCCAGGGGGCTTGCCGACTGCGCTTAGTGGGTGGTGGCGAACAAAAAGACCTGCCCTTCGCCGATTCAGAGCGGGCCCGGCGCTGGATCGATGAGCTGATGTCGCGCTCGCGCTGCGAGTTGTGAGCCAGGAGTGGAGCCTATTGCGGTGAGTGCGACCCCTCTCCCCCCTGGATCGGAGCGACGGCGCCAACTGCGCCAGCAGCGGCGCCGTGAGCGCCTGCGCAATCTTTGGCGTTTCCTTGTGCTGCTAGCCCTCGCCGGCGGCCTGGGCTACGGCCTGCTGCGTCAGGGCTGGGTACTAACCGGCCCCGACCAGGTGGAGGTGGTGGGCAGCCAGCAGGTGGGAACCGACCAGGTGGTACAAGCCGTCCGCCTGACTTTTCCCCAACCCCTGCTGGGCTTGCACCCCAAACGCATCGCCGATGTGCTGGCCGGTGCCCTGCCGGTGGAACAGGTGCGGGTGAGTCGGCTGATGGCACCGCCGCGGCTGCGGGTTGAACTGGTCGACCGCCAGGCGGTAGCCAGGGCCCAGCGACGCACCGCCAAGGGAAGCGAGCAGGGCTATGTCGATCGATTCGGCCACTGGATGAGCATTGGCCAGGGCCAGGGGGCCGCAGCCAAAGCCAGTTCCGGCTTACTGGTGCTGGGTTGGCAGGCCCGCTACCGCCCGGCCCTCGCCCTGGTACTCGAACAACGGGGGCGGCTTGGTGGCGATATCACCCAGATCCGCTTTGAACCAGACAGCAGCCTGTGGCTGCAGAGCAAGCGGCTCGGCAAGGTGCGCCTCGGGCCGGCTGATGCCCAATTGGGGCGGCGCCTTGAAGTGCTCCGTCACCTGCAACAGGAACTGCCGGCAAAGGTGAAGGGCCGCCAGCTGCAATCCATCGATCTCAGCGATCCAGAACAACCCGAGCTGGGCCTACCCTCCACCCCTGGCCAGGCTGCCGCCAGCAGGGAGCCGTAAGGAATCCAGCAGAGACATGCCAGGAAACCCGCAAAGGTGAGACACTCTCCTGATCAAGGCAAGGAAACGCCGACATAATGCAGTCGCCGATTGTTAGCACCGCCACCCCCGATGCCGCTATGACCCAAAGCCCTTCCCAGTCAAACGGTGTCCAAGCCTCAAACGATCCGTCCTTTGGCGGCGTTTCAGGCGAGATTGTGCCGAGCCAGTCGGCACGCATCGAAGTGATCGGGGTCGGCGGTGGCGGCAGCAATGCGGTGAACCGGATGATTGCCTCCGACCTCCAGGGTGTGGGCTACCGGGTGCTGAACACCGACGCCCAAGCGCTGCTGCAGTCGGCATCGCAGAAGCGCATCCAGCTCGGACAAAAACTGACTCGCGGCCTAGGTGCCGGCGGTAATCCGGTAATCGGCCAAAAGGCTGCGGAAGAGTCCCGGGCCGAACTGCAGGAATCACTGCAGGGTGCCGACCTTGTTTTCATCGCCGCTGGCATGGGTGGTGGCACCGGCACCGGCGCAGCACCAATCCTTGCCGAGGTCGCCAAGGAAGTTGGCGCCCTCACCGTAGGCATCGTCACCAAGCCCTTCGGTTTTGAAGGTCGCAAGCGGCTGCGTCAGGCAGAAGAGGGCATTGCCCGGCTGGCCGAGAGCGTGGACACCTTGATCGTGATCCCCAACGATCGCCTGCGCGATGCCATTGCCGGCGCCCCCCTGCAAGAGGCCTTCCGCGCCGCCGATGACGTGTTGCGGATGGGCGTTAAGGGCATCAGCGACATCATCACCCGGCCTGGCTTGGTGAACGTCGACTTCGCCGACGTGCGCTCGGTGATGGCTGGCGCCGGCACCGCCCTGCTTGGCATCGGGGTGGGCTCCGGCCGCTCCCGCGCTCTTGAGGCGGCTCAGGCGGCGATGAGCAGCCCCCTGCTGGAATCGGCCCGCATCGACGGTGCCAAGGGTTGTGTGATCAATATCAGCGGCGGCAAAGACATGACCCTCGAGGACATGACCACCGCCTCTGAAGTGATCTACGAGGTTGTCGATCCTGACGCCAACATCATTGTGGGTGCCGTGGTCGATGAACGCCTCGAGGGCGAAATCCACGTGACCGTGATCGCCACCGGCTTCGAGAGCGGCGCCCCCTACCGCACCGAGCGCACCGTGGTCAGCTTTGCCGGAACTCCCCTGTTCAACAGCACCCAGGAGGAACGGGGCGCCAAAATCCCGCCATTCCTGCTCAACCGCCAGAGCCAGGAAAGCTAGTCAGCGGTTTGTGATTGGGGTGACCCGGATTCCACGCCTGCCCTGAGCATCCCGTGTGGCTGCTCCCTTCCGGTCCTGACCAGATTTGGGCGTCAGAGCCGCATGGGTCCGAGTCGACTAGATGTTAGCAATGGCATCACCCGCACCGAAGCCCGTGCCCCTGCGCCCCGCTGATCTGGCGAGCCGCAAGCAGGCTGGCCTGCCGATCACGATGCTTACGGCCTGGGATGCCCTCTCTGGCGCTCTGGTGGCCGAGGCGGGCGCTGATGCGGTGCTGGTGGGGGATTCCCTGGCGATGACCGTGCTGGGCCACGCCACCACGCTGCCGGTGACCCTCGAGGAGATGCTGCACCACACCCGGGCCACGGCCCGCGGCCTGGCCAGCAGCTGCGGCCCTGGGCAGATGCCCCTGCTTATTTGCGATCTGCCCTTCCTCAGCTATCAGTGCAACCCAGATGACGCAGTAGCTGCCGCCGGCCGGGTGCTCAAGGAGACCCCCGCCGCCGCTGTGAAACTTGAAGGCGCCGAGCCTGAGACCCTGACCTTGATCGACCGGTTGGTGCGCAGCGGCATACCGGTGATGGGCCACATCGGCCTGATCCCCCAGTCGGTTCATCGGCTGGGCTACCGCCGCCAGGGCAACGATGAGGTCAGCCGCGAGCGACTGCGGCGCCAAGGCCTGGCCCTGCAGGCAGCGGGTTGCTTCGCCCTAGTGCTTGAACACGTGCCCGCCGATTTGGGCGCCTTGCTGCAACAGGAATTGGATCTACCGGTGATAGGCATCGGCGCCGGCGAGGGCTGTGATGGCCAGGTTCGGGTCACGGCAGACCTGCTGGGGCTCACCAGCCGCCAGCCCCCCTTCAGCCCGCCGCTGCTGCAGGGTCGGGCCCTGGGGGTGGCAGCGCTGCAGGGCTGGATCGCCAGCCAGCGTCACCCTGCCCAAGCAACTGCTCCTGCTCCTGCCACCAAGCCAGTAGCTCCCTCAGCACCCCATTGCTGAGGGCCAGGCCAGCTGGATCGCTGAGTCGCCAGCGGGGCCCCTCAATCCGCAGCAGTCCCTCACCTATCCAAGACTCCAAGTGGCTGCGCAAGGCCACAAGCGCCGCTGGCCCCAGCCCCGCCTGGGCCAGCAGCGCGGGCATGGACACCCCCTCGCGGCGGCGCAACCCCACCAGCAAGCGCTCATCTAGCGGCATTCCTGGGCAAGCCTGACCAGCGCTAGCGGGCGACGAGCCCGGCTGGGCCAACCAGTCGGCGTAGGCCTCGCGGGTGCGCGGCCGGGCCAGGCGCTCACCCCAGGGCGCCGCGGTGGCTCCCATCCCAAAGCCCCACCAGCCAGCGCCGCTCCAGTAGACGCGGTTGTGGCGGGAGGCGTGGCCGGGGAGGGCGTAGTTGGAGATCTCATAGTGGCCGTAGCCAGCGGCGCTGAGCTCGGCCCAGGTGAGCTCCATCAAGTCGGCGCCTAGGTCGGCATCGGGGAGCTGCAGCTGGCCGCGATCGTGGCGCTGGGCAAACACGGTGCCGGGCTCCAGGGTGAGGTCGTAGACGGAAAGGTGGGGCGGTGCCAGGGCAATGGCTTGCCGCAGTTGGCGGCGCCAGTGGCCCAGGTCCTGACCCGGCAGGCCCTGGATCAGATCCAGGCTCCAGCTGCTGAGGGCCCCGCCGCCCAGGGCTTGGGCCAGCCAGCCGGCGGCCTCCAGCAGGTCCGCGCCGCGGTGGCGGCGACCCAGCCCGGCGAGCACGGCATCGTCAAAGCTCTGGCCGCCCAAGCTCACCCGGTTTACACCGGCCTGCAGATAGCCAGCCAGGCGATCCTGGTCAAAACTGGCTGGATCAAGCTCCAAGCTGATCTCAGCTCCAGGAGCTAGGCCAAACCGGCAGCTCAGAGCCGCCAGCAGGGACTCCAGCTGGGGGGGCGTCAGCAGTGAGGGCGTACCGCCACCGAAATACACCGTGGCAAGCGGGGGGCCGGGGGGCGAAGCGGCAATCTCCTGCAGCAGCAGGCTGAGGTAGGCCGCAATCGAGGCCGACCCCGGCGCCGGCGCTTCGCCGCCGGCAAGGTCGCCCAGGGGCACCACCGGAAAGTCGCAATAAAAGCAACGCCGATGACAAAAGGGGATGTGCAAATAGGCACTGCGCGGCGGCCAGGGCAGGGCGACTGCCGGGCCTGGAGCTGGGGCTCGGACTGGAACTGGGACTGGAACTGGATGGGGAAATTGAGCAGTCACAACGACAGGTTCGGAAACCCCTTCAGGCCAAAGGCACCGAAATCAGGCATGCTGCAACCCAGATCAGTTGGGTAGCCACGCACGACGGGAATGGTGGACTCCCTCATCCTGATCCTGTTTGTGATCTCTGGCGCCGCCGCCGGCTGGCTGGGGGTAGACCTGCTGCCCGAGCAGCTGCTGCTGCAGGTGGACAAACCAGAAGGGCTGCGCACCGTGATGGGCGGCTTCGGTGCCTTCTTTGGGGTGATCGCTGGAGTTTTCTTCCAGCAGCTGCGGCGCAAGCTGATGCAGCAGGTGCGCACCATGCCCACCGACCTGCTGGTAAGCCGCGCCGTGGGCCTGATCCTCGGCCTGCTGGTGGCCAACTTGCTGCTGGCGCCGATCCTGCTGCTGCCCCTGCCCTGGGAGGTGATCTTCGTCAAACCGCTGGCGGCGGTGCTCAGCAACGTCTTTTTCGGCGTATCGGGCTACAACCTGGCCGAGGTGCATGGCCGCACCCTGCTGCGCCTGTTCAACCCCAGCAGCACGGAGGCGATGTTGGTGGCCGATGGGGTGCTGCAACCGGCCAGCGCCAAAATCCTCGACACCAGCGTGATCATTGATGGCCGCATCCGCGGCCTGCTCGCCTCAGGGCTGCTGGAGGGCCAGGTGATCGTGGCCCAGAGCGTGATCGATGAGCTGCAGGCCCTAGCCGACTCGGGCAACGCCGAGAAGCGCGGCCGGGGCCGCCGCGGCCTCAAGCTGCTGAGCGAGCTGCGCGAGCAGTACGGCCGGCGGCTGGTGGTCAACAGCACCCGCTACGAAGGCAACGGCGTCGACGACAAGCTGCTGCTGCTCACCGCCGACACCGGCGGCACCTTGCTCACCGCCGACTACAACCTGGCCAAGGTGGCTGAGGTGAAGGATCTCAAGGTGCTGAACCTCAGCGAGCTGGTGATCGCCCTGCGGCCCGAGGTGCAGCCTGGCGACGAGCTACAGCTCAAGATCGCCCGCGATGGCAAGGAGGCCGATCAGGGCGTGGGTTACCTCGACGACGGCACCATGGTGGTGGTGGAAGGCGCCCGGGGCCGCATTGGCGAGCGGCTGCCAGTGGTGGTCACCGGAGCCCTGCAAAACCCCACTGGCCGGATCGTTTTCGCCCGGGGCGACGGAGCCCCAGCCGAGGCAAATGGGGAGACCACCGCCAAGCGCAAACCACGGCAAGAGCGCAGCAAGGCCAATCCGCAGGCGGACGGCCCCCGCTAGGCTCCGCAAACCTGCTTCCATCAACCGCGGATGTCGGTTTCAGCCCCCTACTACGGCGATTCCGCGGCCATGCGCACGCCGCCGCCCGATCTGCCCAGCCTGCTGCTGAAGGAGCGAATCGTTTATTTGGGCTTGCCCCTGTTCAGCGACGACGACGCCAAGCGCCAGATGGGCATTGACGTCACCGAGTTGATCATTGCCCAGCTGCTCTACCTGGAGTTTGACAATCCGGAGAAACCGATTTTCTTCTACATCAACTCCACCGGAACCAGCTGGTACACCGGCGACGCCGTTGGCTTTGAAACCGAAGCCTTCGCCATCGCCGACACGCTCCGCTACGTGAAGCCGCCGGTGCACACCATCTGCATCGGCCAGGCGATGGGCACCGCAGCCATGATCCTCAGCGCCGGCACCAAGGGCCATCGGGCCGCCCTGCCCCACGCCTCGATCGTCCTGCACCAGCCCCGCAGCGGCGCCCGCGGCCAGGCCACCGACATCCAGATCCGGGCCCAGGAAGTGCTGCACAACAAGCGCACCCTGCTGGAGATGCTTTCTCTCAACACCGGCAAGTCGGTGGAGCAGCTCTCCCGCGATTCCGACCGGATGACTTACTTCACCGCTGAGGAAGCCAAGGAGTACGGACTGATCGATCGGGTACTCACGAGCCAGAAAGATCTTCCAACCGCTCCGCCGGCCACGGCAGCCGGCCTGGGCTGAGCCACCTTCTGGCAGCCACCTTCTGGCAGCCACCTCCTGGCAGCCAGCCCCCCAGGCACCCCGCGTTCCACCGACCACCCCAACCAAACCCATGCCCATCGGCACCCCCAGCGTTCCCTACCGCCTCCCCGGCAGCCAGTACGAGCGCTGGGTTGACATCTACACGCGGCTGGGCGTGGAGCGAATTCTCTTCTTGGGCTCGGAGGTCACCGACGCAGTGGCCAACGCGCTGGTGGCCCAGATGCTCTATCTGGATTCGGAAGACAATTCCAAGCCGATCTACCTGTACATCAACTCCCCCGGAGGCTCGGTGACCGCGGGCCTGGCGATCTACGACACCATGCAGTACGTCAAGAGCGACGTGGTGACGATCTGCGTGGGTCTGGCCGCCTCGATGGGCGCCTTCCTGCTGGGCGCTGGCACCAAGGGCAAGCGGCTGGCCCTGCCCCACAGCCGGATCATGATTCACCAGCCTCTAGGCGGCACCAGCCAGCGCCAAGCCAGTGACATCGAAATTGAGGCGAAGGAGATCCTGCGCATCAAGGACATGCTCAACCATTCCATGGCCGACATGACTGGCCAACCCTTCGAGAAGATCGAGAAGGACACCGACCGCGATTACTTCCTCAGCGCCGCCGAGGCCAAGGAGTACGGCCTGATCGATCGGGTGATCGCCCACCCAAGCGAGGCTTGAGCCGATGGCCACCACCCTGCCCGAGGCTGCCGATCTGTTCTACGCAGCTGGCAACCAGTTGCTTGCAGGGGATTGCGCCCCATTTGCGGAGATCTGGTCTGAGGGCGATGACATCAGCCACCTCGGCCCCACCGGCAATCTCTGCATAGGACACAAGGAGGTCTTTGAACAGTTCACCAAAGAGTCCGCAATGGGCTTCGAAGGCACCTTGGTGGCTGACGACCGTCGCTTTGTTGAAAGCCCTGAGATGGGCTACATGGTGTGCATGGAGCGCACCAGCGGCATGACCCAGGCCGGCGAGGAGATTCGGAGTGACATCCGCGCCACCACTGTCTTCCGTAAGGAGGCTGGCCACTGGCGTGTGGTGCACCACCACACCGATCGCTTCTAATATTCAAGTCACAGATCAACAGCCCGCCCGGATCTGCCTTTGTGTCGGCGCAGCCAGCAACAGGGCGATTATCGTTGTTTCCACAGGAAGATCTGTAGACTTAAGTTCTAATTTTTGTATCACTGGAACCCACTACATGCGGATATTTATTCAAGGCATTGGCCTCGATATTGGTCTTGATATTTGACGTCATCTCTCCAGACTCGGAATATCCAGTCCATGATCCACCCCCCAATTGGCATCGCGGCGTATAAACGGACTTCCTTCAAACGACCCCGAACGTCACTACCCCTTGCCGGTAGCAGCCCGCAGCCGGGCGGCGGTGGTGGTGTCAATTGGAAGTCCGGTGGGATCAAGCAGGCCCAGCTGGGCTAAGAGCCCGGCTTGATCCCAGTAGATGTGCTCGTAGGCCACCTTGCCCTCCCGCACTCCCACCACCAACGCTATGGCCATCTCCACCCGCTTACCGGTTGGGGCCACCCCCGAGAGCAAGTGGGTCATCACTTTGTCGTGGGTGAAGCGGATTACCCACTCATCCACCAACCGTTCGTCGTTGATGGTGCGCGAAATCAGGATGAATTCGACGTCGGCGGGAAAGAACTGCCCGATCAGATCGTGGGCGTAGAAGTCGCGAACCCAGGCGGTCCCAACGCCCCCAGTCCCCGAAGCCATGTTGATGAGGTGAGGGTCGGCGTCCATGGTGGCCATGGTGCCCTCCAAATCCCCCTTCATCTCAGCCGCCATGTGGGCATCGAACAGGTCGGCGATCGCCTGATGCCTGGGGCTGAGCACTTCCATGGGAATAGACATCAGAATTTTTTGAAAAATTTTAGGCAGATATTGGGAAAGTGTTAATTGCTAGCTGACACGCTCTATGGCCTTGCCACCCACCCCGAGATCCTCCATGACGGCTCCTGAGGGGGCGCTTGGGTAGGCTCGTCCTCTGCCCCGAGTGCCGCTCAGCATGGCCCAGATGTTTTACGACCAGGACGCCGACCTGTCCCCCCTCGCCGGCAAGACGGTAGCCATCATCGGCTACGGCTCCCAGGGCCACGCCCATGCGCTGAACCTCAAGGACAGTGGTGTCAACGTGGTCGTTGGGCTCTACGAAGGCAGCCGCTCGGCCGCCAAGGCCCAA
>NZ_JAGQDB010000024.1:0-28964 GCF_024346495.1 Cyanobium sp. A1C-AMD
GTCAGCCGCAACCGCTCAGTGTTTGTGCACAGCGGCCGGATCGAGCGGGGCAGCCTGGCCATTGGCGAGCTGGTGAATGCCCAGGTTGACCGGGCCTGCCGCCGCCGCGCTCAGGCAAATCACACAGCTACCCACCTCTTGCAGGCGGCCCTTAAGCAGGTGGTGGATCCGGGCATTGGCCAGGCCGGTTCACTGGTGACCTTTGATCGGCTGCGCTTCGATTTCCACTGCTCCCGGGCCGTGACGCCGGCTGAGCTGGAGCAGATCGAGGCCCTGATTAACGGTTGGATCGCCGATGCCCACACCCTCCAAGTGCAGGAGATGGCAATCGAGGCCGCCAAGGCCGCCGGCGCTGTGGCGATGTTTGGCGAGAAGTATGCCGATGTGGTGCGGGTGGTGGACGTGCCCGGCGTGTCGATGGAGCTCTGCGGCGGCACCCACGTGGCCAATACCGCCGAGATCGGCTTGTTCAAGATCGTGAGCGAGGGCGGCGTGGCTGCCGGCATCCGCCGCATCGAGGCGGTGGCAGGCCCGGCGGTGCTGGCCTATCTCAATGAGCGCGATGCGGTGGTGAAGCAGCTGGGCGACCGCTTCAAGGCCCAGCCCGGCGAGATCGTCGAGCGGGTGGCGGCTCTGGCCGATGAGCTCAAGGCCAGCGGCAAGGCCCTGGCGGCGGCCCGCGGCGAGTTGGCGCTGGCCAAGGCTTCAGCGCTGGCGGGTCAGGCCCAGGCTCTCGGGGAGTTCCAGCTGCTGGTGGCCCGCCTTGATGGCGTCGAGGGTGCCGGCCTGCAGAGCGCGGCCCAGGGCCTGGCCGATCAGCTCGGCGCTGGCGCTGCCGTGGTGTTGGGCGGGCTGCCCGATCCGGCCGATTTGGCCAAGGTGATTCTGGTGGCGGCCTTTGGCCAGGCGGTGATCGCGGCCGGTCCCAAGGCTGGTGCCTTCATCGGCGCGGTGGCCAAGGCCTGTGGCGGCGGCGGCGGCGGCCGGCCCAATTTGGCCCAAGCGGGCGGGCGTGATGGCGCCGCCCTTGATGGGGCGCTGGAGCAGGCCAAGGCGCAGCTGCGGGCTGCGCTCTCTTGAGGCCTGCCTCAGCCAAGCTGTTGCCAGAAAGTACCGAGGCCCGATGACTTGGAATCTGCTCCGGTTGTTGCCGCTGCTGTTGCCCTTGCTACCCGCTGCTGGGTTGGCCCAGTCCCAGGTGCAGCTCGCTTGCACGGGCACCCTGGTTGAGGCTCGTGGCAGCGCCGAGCTGAAGCGAACCACCCAGCGCCTGCGTTTTTCCCTGACCCTGGAAACGGAGGAGCCCAGCACCGATGCGGCCCTGGCCAGCCTGCAGCGACGCCTGGCCGAGGTGCGCACCACGCTCAAAAGCCTGCAGGTGGTTGATCTGGAGGTCACCTCCCCTTCCACCTGGCAGCGGCCCGCTAGCCGTGACAAAGCTGGGGCGGTGCAGGCCAGCCTGCAGGTGTCTGGCCAGCTGGCGCCTACCCAGCTGCAGCCACTGGTGCGTCAGGTGGGCGGGCTGCCTGGGGTGCGCCTGTCGCCCGTGGCCACCGAGGCGGATGCGGCGGGGGATCGGGCCGCCAGGCGGCAGTTGTTGAGAGCCGCCTACCAGGACGCCTTGCAGCAGGCCCAGGACGTGGCTGCTGCGATCGGCCTGCGGGGACTGCAGCCCCTGGAGGTGCAGCTTGAAGGTGGGGGCAGGCCGGTGGCTATGCGGGCCCTGGCCTTGGCTGATGCGGCCGTTCCACCCTTTGATCCCGCTGAGCTGCCTGGTCCGATGGAGCGCCTCAGCTTGCAGGTTCGCTTCTGCGCAAGCTGAAGCCTCAGCCCTGCAGATAGGTGGTCTGACGCAGGCTCGTTCCCAGGTGGGCCATCAGCCGGCGGGCGTCGCTGATGCCCAGAGAGCCTTGGCCGATGGCTGCCTCGCTGGCCACCCGCAGCCGCTCCAGCAGCAGCTCCGGGTTGTGCTCCATCACCTCCAGCACCTCGGCGTTCGTGTCGCCGCGCACCACGTGATCGAGCTGGTAGCCGCCGTTGGCCTTGAGGCGGATGTGCACGGCGTTGGTGCTGCCGAACAGGTTGTGCAGGTTGCCCATCACCTCCTGGTAGGCGCCGCCTAGGAACAGGCCGATCCAGTAGGGCTCTCCTGGACGCAGGTTGTGCAGCTCCAGCAACGGTTTCTCCTGGCCTTGCCCGGAGCTCCTGGCCGGATCGATGAAGCGGGCGATTTTGCCGTCGGAATCGCAGGTGAGGTCGGCGAAGCTGCCCAGCGCTTCTGGTTTTTCGTCGAGGCGGTGAATTGGCAGCACCGGAAACAGCTGGTCGATCGCCCAGGTGTCGGGGGCCGAGCGAAACACCGAGAGGTTGGCGTAGTAGGTGGAGGCCAGGGCTGCTGGCAGGGCCCTTAGCTCCTCGGGGATCACCGTGGCCGCTGGCAGCCCTTTGATCCGCTCGGCGATGGCCTGGCAGCAGGCCCAGGTGAGCTGCTCGGCCAGGCCCCGCTCCGGCAGGCTCAGGTAGCCGAGGCGGAAGGCGGCCAAGGCGTCGTGCTTGAACTTGAGGGCGTCGTTCCAGGCCTCCTGCAGGGCTTCCACGCTGGCCTCAGGCGCTGTGATGGCGGCATAGGTGTCGCGCAGGTTGCGCAGGATCAGGGCTTCGCCCTCTTGGGGTGTGGGCACGGCACCGGGCAGGCTGCCGGCGCCGAGCACGTCGAACACCAGCACTGAGAAGTGGCTAGCCAAGGCCCGGCCGCTTTCGCTCACCAGGGTGGGCACGGGGATGCCGTGGGGTTCGCAGCACTCCTTCACCGTTGCCACCACGTCGTTGGCGTAGTTCTGCAGCGAGTAGTTGGTGGAGGCGGAGCTGGCGGTGCGGCTGCCGTCGTAGTCGATGCCCAGGCCGCCGCCCACATCCAGGTAGCCCATGGGCGCCCCCAATTTGGTGAGCTCCCAGTAGATCTGGCCGGCCTCCTGCAGGGCGTCCTTGAGCACGGCGATGTCGTTGATCTGGCTGCCCACGTGGAAGTGCAGCAGGCGCAGCTCGCCCAGCAGATCGGCGGCCCGCAGAGCCTCCACCGTGGCCAGCAGCTCGGGGATGCCCAAGCCAAACTTTGCCCGTTCGCCCACTGAGCTGCCCCAGCGGCCGGTGCTGCGGGCCGAGAGCTTGGCCCGGATGCCGATCAGGGGTGCTGCACCCAGCTCGCGGCTGGCAGTGATGATCCGCTCCACCTCATCGGCCTGCTCGATTACCACCACCGGTTGGCGCCCCAGGCGCCTGGCCAGGATGGCGGTCTCGATATAGCGCTGATCCTTGTAGCCGTTGCAGATCAGCAAGGCCTCGGGGTCGTCGATCAGGGACAGGGCAATAAGTAGCTCCGCCTTGCTGCCGGCTTCCAATCCGAAGTGCCAGCGCCGGCCGCTGCTCACCAGTTCCTCCACCACATGGCGCTGCTGATTGCACTTCACCGGAAAAACACCCTGGTAGCGGCCGGCGTAGCCGTACTGGGCGATGGCCCGCTCGAAGGCGCCGTGCAGTCGTTCGAGCCGGTCTTCGAGGATGTCGTCGAAGCGAATCAGCAGCGGCAGGCTTAGATCGCGGCCCTGCAGCTCCTGCACCAGCTCCATCAGGTCGAGGGAGCCGCCCCGGTCGCCCCGGGGCTGCACCATCACGTGGCCGCGATCACTCACGGAGAAATAGGGGTCACCCCAGCGATCCAGCCCGTAGAGGGCGGCGCCGGCCGCGGCGCTCCAGTCGGTTGAATTCCGGTTGTCGGGGCTCGTCGCGCTCACGGCAGGGGGCTGGTGGGGGGCGGTGATCACGGCACCACTGTGCTTGCCAATGGGCAGGGCCGCCGCAGACGATGGGCCGGATTGACTTCTTCTCCATGGCCGCCGAACGCTCTTTCATTGCCATCAAGCCCGACGGCGTCCAGCGCGGTCTGGTCGGCGAAATCCTCGGCCGCTTCGAGCGCAAGGGCTTCAAGCTGGTCGGCCTCAAGCAGCTCACCCCCAGCCGCGAGCTGGCTGAAAGTCACTACGGCGTGCACCGCGAGCGCCCCTTCTTCGCCGGCCTTGTGGACTTCATCACCTCTGGTCCAGTGGTGGCGATGGTGTGGGAAGGCGATGGCGTCATCGCCAGCGCCCGCAAGCTCATTGGTGCCACCAAGCCCCTCGAGGCCGAGCCCGGCACGATCCGCGGCGATCTGGCTATCAACATCGGCCGCAACGTGATTCACGGCTCCGATGCCCCCGAAACCGCTGAATTCGAAATCGCACTGTGGTTCCAGCCCTCAGAGCTAAGCGATTGGAGCCCCGCCGACCAGGTGTGGCGCGTCGAGGGTTGATCAGGTCCGCTCAAATCGCCGCCAGCTGAAGTTATTCAGCTGGTCCTGTTCTGCCGGTTCTAGGTCGCCAAGGATTGCTCCCGCCACCAATTCGGCGGTGATCGCGGCCAGCAGCACGCCATTGCGGTGGTGCCCCGCAGCTAGCCACAGGCCGGGGATGGGGCTGGTTCCCAGCAGGGGAGCTTCGTCTGGGGTGTGGGGCCGAAAGCCCCACCAGCGCTCCATCGGCGGCCAGGCGCTCGCCTCCGGCAGCAGGCTGGCTAAGCCCTCCTGCAGCTGGCGCTGGCCGGCGGGGGTGAGCCCTTCGCTGAAGCCCGCCTCGGCTTCGCTGGTGGCTCCTACCACCAGCAGACCGTCTTGCCTCGGCACCAGGTAGGTGCCGGGCCCAAAAATCACTCGCTCCAGGGCCTGCCGCGGCCCCTGCAACGACAGCATCTGGCCTTTCACCGGAGCGATCGGCAGCTGGGGCAGTAGCTGGGCGCTCCAGGCACCGCAGGCCAGCACCGCCCGCTCGGCAGCGAGATGGTGCTCCTCCCCTTCGGCGCTGCGTAGACGCACCCCGCTGAGGGCGCCGGCCGGGTCGCAGACCAGCTCCAGCACCTGGCTGCCCTCCTGAAAGGTCACCCCCAGTTCCACGCAGGCCCGCTCCAGGGCGCGCATCAGCCGGCGGCGGTTGTCGATCTGGCCGTCCTGTTCAAACAGCAGGCCCGCCTGCCAGCGCTCGCCGATGCCGGCAATCTCTTGCTCCAGGCCGCGGCGATCGAGCCGTTGGCCGAAGGCGGCGGTGGGATAGGCATCCCGCTCCGCCGAGGTGGCGAAGGGCACCACGATGCCGCAGGGCCGCAGACCGCAGCTCAGGCCGCTATCGGCTTCGATCTGGGCTACCCAGGAGGGGATGAGCTGCAGGCTGGCCTGCCCCAGGCCGAGCAGGTCGCCGCTGAGCCCCTCGGCGTGGGGCGCCAACATGCCGGCGGCTACAAATCCGGCGGCTTCGCTGCGGCGCCGGCTCAGCACCCGTACTGGCTCGCCGCGGCGGGCGAGCTGGTGCGCCATGGCCAGGCCCATCAGGCCGCCCCCCAGCACTGTGATGGCTGGCCCCTTGGCTGCAGTCATGGCTGGGCCGGCGCCGCTGGCTCCAGCCCCAGCACCGTGGCCCCGCAGGAGCGCAGGGCCGCGTCAGCGGTGAGTAGCAGCAGTGGTTCCTGGCGGCTTTGCACGAGCAGCAGCTGGTCGAAGAGGTCGCTGGGGGCGGCGCTGCTATCCAGCTCGGCCAGGGCCAGCAGGTGCTCATTGCGTAGGGGCAGCCAGTGGAAGTGTTGACGGGTCACCTCCTGCTCCAGGCGGGCCAGGTCGAGCTGCACCCGGCCTTGGCGTTGCTTGAGGGCCAGTTCCCAGAGGCTCACCTGGCTCACGAACACCTCTGCTCCCGGTGCCTGTACGGCGGCGATGGCCCAGGCCGGCAGACGCGGGTCGTCTGCCAGCCACCAGAGCAGCACCTGGGTGTCGAGCAGCAGGCGTTTCATTGCAGCGGTGCGTCGAAGTTGGCGGCGATGGCAATGGCGTGGCGCATGGCGCCCGGCGCGTGGGCGGCGCTGGGCGTGGGAATCCAGGCGCTGAGGCGGGCTACCGGCTTGCCTGCTCTGGCGATCCATATCTCCTCGCCTTGCTCCACCTGAAGCAGCAGGCGGGAGAGCTGGGTTTTGGCCTCATGCACATTCACAAGCTGGGGCCGGTTGCTTGGTGCTGGCTCAGGGGGGAATGGCGGGTAGGCCATGGCTGCAAAAACCTCTGGACTTAGTTTTAGCTTAGCTAAACAGCGCAAATCACTATCCGCCCCGGAGCCCCCTCGCCCCCGTGAGGCCGGCGTCCAGTACCTCCCCATAGGATCGGCTCAGGCATCGATACAGGCCATGACAGGCGCGGCAGTAGCACCAGCATCACCAGTCCCATCCCCGCAGCTCCCTTGGGAGGCGGTGATTGGCTTGGAGACCCATGTGCAGCTGGGCACCGCCAGCAAGATTTTCACCAGCGCCTCCACCGCCTTCGGCGACGCCCCCAACACCCACATCGACCCGGTGGTGTGTGGCCTGCCCGGCACCTTGCCAGTGCTTAATCAAAAGGTGCTCGAGTATGCAGTGAAGGCAGCCCTTGCCCTCAACCTGCGCATTGCCGAGCACAGTAAGTTTGATCGCAAACAATATTTTTATCCCGATCTGCCCAAGAATTATCAAATCTCCCAATTCGATGAGCCAATCGCTGAAGATGGTTGGATTGAAGTTGAGGTGGCCGAAAAAGGCAAAGAAACCTATTTGAAGCGCATCGGTATAGAGCGGCTTCACATGGAAGAAGACGCCGGCAAATTGGTACACGCCGGTAGTGATCGCCTAGACGGCTCTACCCACTCCCTGGTGGACTACAACCGCGCCGGAGTAGCTCTGGCTGAGATTGTTAGCAAGCCGGATTTGCGCACCGGCCGCGAGGCGGCGGAATACGCCTCGGAGATTCGCCGGATCATGCGTTATCTGGGCGTGAGTGATGGCAACATGCAGGAGGGTTCCTTGCGCTGCGATGTAAATATATCCGTGCGGCGCGGCCCTGATGCCCCCTTCGGCACCAAGGTGGAAATTAAGAATATGAATTCCTTCTCGGCTATCCAGAAGGCGATTGATTACGAGATTCAGCGCCAGATCAAGGCCTACGAAACCGGCGAGCCGGTGCGGCAGGAAACCCGCCTTTGGGATGAATCCAAACAGCTCACTAAGAGCATGCGCGGTAAGGAGGGAGCTAGCGACTACCGCTACTTCCCCGATCCCGACCTTGGCCCCATCGAGGTGAGTGACGCCCAGCGGGAGGGCTGGCGCGCCGAGCTGCCCGAGTTGCCCGCTGCTAAGCGGCACCGCTACGCCGACCAGCTGGGTCTGTCGATCTACGACGCCCGAGTGCTTACCGATGAGCGCTCGATGGCTGAATATTTCGAGGCCGCGGTGGCCGCCGGCGCTGACGCTAAGGGCATCGCCAACTGGGTCACCGGCGACATTGCCGCCTATGTAAATGCCAACAGGCTGGCTATTGCCGAGTTGCCCCTTAAGCCCGAGCAGCTAGCTGAGCTGGTGCAGCTGATTGAGGGCGGAATTATTAGCGGCAAGATCGCTAAAGAGATTCTGCCCGAGTTGCTTGAGCAGGGCGGTTCCGCCAAGGCGATCGTGGCGGAGCGCGGCCTGGGCATGATCAGCGACCCCGCTGCTATTACGGCGATTGTGGAGGAGCTGCTGGCTGCCCACCCCGAGGAGGTGGAAGCCTTCCGCGGCGGTAAAACCAAGTTGCAGGGCTTCTTTGTGGGTCAGCTGATGAAAAAAACCGGTGGCAAGGCCGACCCCAAACTGGCCAACCAGATTCTGATTCAGAAGCTCAACGGCTGAGCACCTGCTCCACTTCGGTGGCTAACTGCTCGGGCTCGCCCCGGTTGTTAAGCACCACATCTGCCAGCTGGCGCTTGCGCGCCAGCGGCCACTGGGCAGCTATCCGGGCGCGGGCATCGGCCTCGCCCAGGCCATCTCGGGCCATCAATCGCTGCAGCTGCTGCGACTCGTCGCAGTCCACCAGCCACACCTCGCTGCAGAGGGTCTCCAGGCCCGCCTCAAATAGCAGCGGCACCACCAGCACCACTACCGGCTCCGCCGCCAGCTCCTGCAGCTGGGCTTTAAAGCACGCTCGCACAACTGGATGCAGCAGCTGCTCCAGCCAGCGGCGCTCGGCGCCATCGCCAAACACGATCCGCCCCAGGGCGGCGCGATCGATCTCTCCGCCGGGCGCCTGGACCCCAGCCCCGTAGCGCCCCAGCACCGCGCCGGCCCCAGTGCTGCCCGGCGCTAGGGCTTCTCGTGCGTACACATCCGCATCCAGCAGCGGCAGACCCCGCGCCGCCAGCAGCCGGCCCACGCTGCTCTTGCCGCTGGCGATGCCACCGGTGAGGCCAATGCGGCGTGCAGCAACCATGGCTTGAGAAGGGGCGTGGCGCTATTCCATGCTCAGGTTCGCAGCAGCTGCAGCCCGTGACCCACCCCTGGCACCCGATCCCCGGCGGCATCACCGCCCCCCGTGGCTTCCAAGCCGCCGCTGTGACCGCGGGCCTGAAGGCTTCCGGCAATCCCGACCTCTCCTTGCTGCTGGCGCCCGAGGGAGCCGTGTGCGCTGGCACCTTCACCACCTCGGTGGTGCGGGCCGCCTGCGTGGATCTCTGCGCCGAGCGCCTGGCGGATTCAGGCGGTCATGCCCGGGCGGTGCTCACCAATTCCGGCCAGGCCAATGCCTGCACCGGCGATCGGGGCCTGATCGATAGCCTGCGGGCCACCCAGGCCGTCGCCGATCGGTTGGGTCTGGCGCCTGAAGAGGTGCTGATCTGCTCCACCGGTGTGATCGGCGTACCGATTCCGATGGGCACCTTGCTGGCGGGCCTTGATCCCTTGGTGGCGGCCCTCAGCCCCGAGGGTGGCGCTGCGGCAGCCACCGCCATCCTCACCACCGATCTGGTGGCTAAGCAGATCGCCCTGGAGGCGGATCTGGGCGGCCGCAGCGTCCGCATCGGTGGCATGGCCAAGGGCTCGGGAATGATCCATCCAAATATGGCCACGATGCTGGGCTACCTCAGCTGCGATGCGGGCGTGCCCGCCGAGGTGTGGCAGGCGATGGTGCGGCGGGCGGTGGATCGCTCCTTTAATGCGATCACGGTGGACGGCGACACCAGCACCAATGACACGTTCCTGGCCTTTGCAGCCGGGGAGCTCCTAGGCCACGAGCACTACGAAGCGCTGGAGGCCGGCCTGACGGCGGTGTCGCAACACCTGGCCAAGGCGATTGCCCGCGATGGCGAGGGCGCCACCTGCCTGATCGAGGTGCAGGCGCAGGGCGCTGCCGATGACGCCGGCGCTCGTGCCATTGCGCGCACCGTGTGCGGCTCGTCGCTGGTGAAATGCGCCGTGCATGGCCGCGACCCCAACTGGGGCCGGATCGTGGCCGCCGCCGGCCGGGCCGGCGTGCCCTTTGCTGCTGATCTGGTGGCTCTGTGGCTGGGCGAGCACCAGCTGATGGCGGCTGGCCAGCCCTTGGCTTTCGATCGTGCCGCCGCCAGCACCTATCTGCAGAGCGACACGGTGATTATTCGCCTGGTGGTGGGCGATGGCCCTGGCACAGGTGTCGCCTGGGGCTGCGACCTTTCGGCTCAATATGTCTGCATCAACGCCGATTACACGACCTAATTATCTGAAGGCAAACCAAACGAGTCTTCAGCCCATCGCCGTTGGAATTCCTACAGTGATTAGAATTCCAAATGTGATTAAAGGTCTTGGTCGAGGAGAGCAGCAGCGATGAGCAACCCCCTATGGATGCTTGTGCCCTGGGCGGTTTTTGCAATCGCGGCAGGAATCAAGTTTTGGCGCTTGACCAGCCTGTTCCGCAGGCACCTAATCGGCGCCCCGTCCGGCACCGAGCAGTTCAGGAGCTCCCTTGAGCGAGCCTGGGCTAAGGACCAGCAGGCCGCCTGACAGAGCTCCGCAAGAGCCGTTACAAATTGTGATATGTTTGGGTTTGGTCATCGAGCGGTCCTGGACGGGTCCGCTTTTTTATTGGCCTTTATTTGTTGATCGCTCGCCAAATCCACCAAATAACCAGCCCCAGCAGCGCCCATGGCAGCAGCGCTCTAAAAACAACTGCCACCAGCAACACCACCAGCAACGACACCGCGGTGCGCTTTGTCAAAGCCTTCGCCTCGTCGCTCATGAAGCGCCAGCGGGGAATCAGGGCCATCTGTTCTTAGGCGGGGACTCCCCCCAGCAAAGCCCCTCCCCCTAGATTTGGCACCTATGGCTCAAGTGGCTTCGGTTTCAGCAGCTCCGCCATCCCAGCAACGCCCCCGATGGCAGGTGCCATTACTGGTGGGCTTTTGCTTTGGCCTCGGTTATGGCGTCACCCAGCGGCTGCTTGCCCTGCAGCTGCCTTCCCTGGTGCGCCTTGGTCAGGGCTTTGAGGTGCGGCCCTTCCCGGGCACCTCGCTGGAGAGCCTGCGGCTGCGGTTTGGCGCTGAAAACCAGGACATCCGCGGTGACGCCGATCTTTTGCAGTTAGAGCAGCAACCCGACACAGCGGCTCCCGCCGCCAGCGAAGCTAAGCCGCCCCAGGAGTTGCCCTCGCCCGCGGCTGAACCGGAAGCCCAGGCTGTCCCCGCTGACGCGCCCAGCCTGGATGCCCCGCCGCCTCCAGATTTGCCTGGCGCTGATCTGCCACAGTCCACACCTGCTGCCAGGCCCCAATGAGTGCGCCGCAATCGCTTGTCCAAGCTGCCTTGCAGCGCTTGGGGGCTCGCTTAGGCAGCGGCCTCGTTGATGCGGCCGCCAATCTGGCTCTGCTGGCCCAGGACGCTCCGGAGCGGCTGCGTCAGGAGTTTCAGCTTTTCTGGGACGAAGTGGAAGCAGAAGCTGCCCGGATCGAGAGGGACGATGAGCCGGAGGTAGCCATCACGGCGCCGTCTGCGGATATCCAGGATCAAATCGATGCCCTGCGCGCCCGGGTGGCGGCCATGGCTCGCCGACTGGACCAGGATTCGTGATCCTGCTTAGGCCGCTGCGCATCTGGTGGTTGGCCCTGGCCCTGCTGCTCGGTCTGTGGTGGGACGGCCAGGCCTGGAGCTATGTCGGTGGTGTCACCCCAGAGCGGCAGCGGAGTCGCCAGCGCCGCCGGGCCCGCTGGCTCACCCAGGCGTTCCTGGGGCTTGGCTCAGCCTTTATCAAGCTGGGCCAATTGCTTTCGGCCCGTCCCGACGTGCTGCCCGCTGAACTGGTGGAGGAGCTAGCCACCCTGCAGGACCGGGTTCCCGCCTTCCCCTTTGCGGTGGTGCAAGACCTGCTGGAGCAGGAGTTGGGTGAGCGCTGCGCCGAGATAATTGACCTGGAGAGCGAGCCGCTGGGTTCGGCCAGCCTGGCCCAAGTGCACCGCGCCAGCCTGCGCAGCGGCCGTCAGGTGGTGTTCAAGGTGCAGCGCCCTGGCTTGGAGCGCACCTTCCGGCTCGACCTTGAGGTGATGCAACAAGTTGCCGCGGCGGTGCAGCGCCATCCCCGCTGGGGCCGCGGCCGCGACTGGATCGGCATTGCCCAGGAGTGCCGGCGGGTTTTGCTCAGAGAGCTCGACTTCCGGCTGGAGGCCGAGCACGCGGCCCGCTTCCGCCAGCAGTTTCTTGACGATCCCGGCATCCGCATTCCAGCCGTGGTGTGGGAATTGAGTACCCGCCGGGTGCTTTGCCTCGACTATGTGCCCGGCATCAAGATCACCGATCGCCAGGCCCTGATCGAGGCTGGAATCGTGCCCGCCGCCGTAGCGGAAAAGGGCGCCGCCAGCTACCTGCAGCAGCTGGTGCGGTTTGGCTTTTTCCACGCAGATCCCCACCCCGGCAACCTGGCCGTTGCCGCCGATGGGGCCCTCATCTACTACGACTTCGGCATGATGGGCCAGCTCTCCAGCCGCCTGCGGAGCCGCCTGGGCAGCATGGTTCGTGCCGCAGCTGGCCGCGACGCAGCTGGTTTGGTCAAGGAGCTGCAGCAAGCGGGTGTGATTGCACCTGGCGTTGATCCGGGCCCGGTGCGGCGCCTGGTGAGGGTGATGCTGGAAGAGGCGCTGACGCCTCCTTTTTCCGCCAATGTGCTTGAGCGCCTGTCGGGCGACTTATACGACCTGGTTTACGGACAGCCCTTCAGGTTGCCCCCAGAGCTGATCTTTGTGATGCGGGCCCTCTCCACCTTTGAGGGGGTCGGCCGCAGCCTCGATAGCGGCTTTAGTTTGGTGGCGATTGCCCGCCCCTACCTACTTCCCCTAATGACTTCAAGCGGTGCCAGTGGTTCTGGTGTTGGCGGTAGTGCAAACGACCTCTTCAATGAAATCTCGCGCCAGGCGGCAGAGGTGGGCAGCCGCGCCTTGGGTATTCCCAAACGATTAGACGACAGCCTGGCTCGGATCGAGCAGGGCGACCTCCAGGTGCAGATTCGCGCCGGCGAAACGGATCGCCTGCTACGGCGCTTGGCCCTGGCCCAGCAGGCTGCGGGTCAGTCGATGCTGCTAGCTGGTTTGGCAGTTGCAGCGGCCCTGCTGGCGGTCAGTGCTCGGCCCGCCTTAGTAGTCATTCCCCTGCTGGCCAGCCTGCCTGTGGGGCTCAGCTGGGTCAAGCTGCAGGGCCGGCTTAAGCGCGATGGCCGGATTGATCAATTGCCCACTTCTCGCTGAGCAAAGAGGCGGTTGAGCTCAGGCCTTGCCCCGGGGTCCCCGGTTTTCAGCGCCGGCGTAGATCGCCTGGCTGCCGAGTTCGTCCTCAATCCGGAGCAGTTGGTTGTATTTAGCTACCCGATCGGAGCGACTGAGGGATCCGGTTTTGATCTGGCCGGCGCGGGTGGCCACGGCGAGGTCGGCGATGGTGGTGTCTTCGGTTTCGCCGGAGCGGTGGCTGATGACGCTGGTGTAGCCAGCCCGGCCGGCCAGATCGATCGCCTGCAGGGTTTCGGTGAGCGAGCCGATCTGATTCACTTTGATCAGAATTGAATTGGCGACACCAAGATCGATGCCCCGCTGTAGCCGGGCGGTGTTGGTCACAAACAGGTCGTCGCCCACCAGCTGCACCGTTTTGCCAAGGCGCTCGGTGAGTAGGGCCCAACCATCCCAGTCGTCTTCGGCGATGCCGTCTTCAATTGAAACGATCGGGAACCGGCTGGCCAACTGGGCTAACTGGTCCACCATCTCGGCGCTGCTGTAGCTTCCGCCGCCGAAGTTGTAGCGGCCATCTTTGAAAAACTCGGTGCTGGCCACATCCAGAGCTAGGGAGATCTGGTCGCCGGGCCGATAACCTGCCTTCTCGATTGCTTGCACCAGCAGTTCTCCGGCGGCGTCATTGCTGGCCAGGTCGGGAGCAAAGCCGCCCTCATCGCCAACGGCGGTTGAGAGGCCCTGGCTGTTCAGCAAACCCTTGAGGGTGTGGAACACCTCTGCGCCCATTCGCAGGGCTTCGCGGAAGCTGCTGGCGCCATGGGGCACCAACATGAATTCCTGAAAATCCATGTTGTTGGAGGCGTGGGCGCCGCCGTTGATCACATTCATCAGCGGCACCGGCAACAGGTTGGCCAGCGGGCCGCCTAGGTAGCGGTAGAGGGGCAGGCCGACGCCGTTGGCGGCTGCCCGGGCGGTGGCCAGGCTCACGGCCAACACGGCGTTGGCACCGAGGCTGGACTTGTTATCACTGCCGTCGAGTTCGGCCATGGCACCGTCCACGGCGCTTTGGTCAAGGGCGCTGAGGCCACAAAGGGCCGGGGCGATTCGCTCTTCGATGTTGTTGACGGCTTGGGTGACGCCCTTGCCGAAGTAACGGCTGCCGCCATCGCGCAGCTCATGGGCCTCATGGGCACCGGTGCTAGCGCCACTCGGCACAATCGCCCGGCCGCTGGCGCCTCCCTCCAGCAGCACCTCGGCCTCCACCGTGGGTGTGCCGCGGGAATCCAACACCTCCCGTGCCACCACGGTGTCAATAACAAGGTCGAGGGAATCGATCACGTTGAAGTGCCATTGGCGCTCTCTGTCGAGATCCTATGGGTCACCCCCACCCATCCATTTGTGCTGATGGGTACCGCCCTTGGGGTTGCTCGCCACAGTTGCTCGCCACAATGGAATTTGTTGTGCCCAGGTTGATGCCTGGCCTGATCCGCTGATGCGCATGCTGCACACCATGCTCCGGGTTGGCGATCTGGAGCGCTCCCTCACCTTTTATACGGAGGTGTTGGGGATGCGGATGCTGCGCCGCAAGGACTATCCCTCAGGCCGTTTCACCCTCGCCTTTGTGGGTTACGGCGAGGAGAGGGACACCACCGTGCTGGAGCTAACTCACAACTGGGACACCAGTCACTACGACCTTGGTGCGGGCTATGGCCACATCGCCCTAGGAGTGGAGGATATCCAGTCGGTTTGCGATGCAATCCGGGCTAAGGGCGGCAAGGTGGTGCGCGAACCCGGTCCGATGAAGCACGGCAACACGGTGATCGCCTTTGTGGAAGATCCTGATGGCTACAAGGTGGAACTAATCCAGCTCTCCTCCCGCGGCTGACCGCTAAGCCCATGCCCCCAAGCCTCACCAGCGAACCAGATCGCTTCAGCGAAGACGCCTGGGAGTTGCTCTTGGCCTCCCAGGACACGGCTCGCCGTTGGCGCCATGGAGCCATGGATGTGGAGCACCTGCTGCAGACCCTGCTGCTGGAAAGACGCTTCGGGCGCTGGCTGGATCCCCTGCCGCTTGAGCCCGATCGCCTGCTCGATCAGCTCGAGAGTTTCTGCGTCGACCAACCCGGCAGCGCCGGCGGTGAGCTGTACATCGGCGATGCCCTTGAGGATCTGCTCGAGGATGGGGACCGCTGCCGGGCCGCCTGGGGGGACTCTCTTTTAGACGTATCCCACCTGCTGGTCGCTTTGGTGCGCGATCCCCGGATCGGGGCGTCGTTGCTGGCGGCTGAGGGGCTCAGCGAAGACTTGCTGCAACGCCAGTTTCGGCCTGGCTCCCCTGCCAGCCCAGCCCCACCGGCTCCTGCTCCCCCGCAGGCGCCAGCTCCCCCCCCGGATGCCTGGATCGACGCGGGCCCGTCTCCGCTTGCGCCGGTGGCCGCGGCCCCGCTTGCAGCCCCACAGGCTGTCGCCCCACTGGAGCAGGAGCCGCCCGAGCCCAGCGCCCTGGAGCGCTATGGCCGGGACCTCACTGCAGCGGCCCGGGCCGGCGAACTCGACCCGGTGATCGGCCGCGACTTGGAGATGCGACGCCTGATTCAGGTGCTCTCACGCCGCAGCAAGAACAACCCGGTGCTGATTGGGGAGCCCGGCGTCGGCAAGACCGCCGTGGCCGAGCTGCTGGCCCAGCGGATCGTGGCCGGTGAAGTGCCCGACTCGCTCCAGGGTCTGCGGCTGGTGGCCCTGGATTTGGGCGCCTTGATCGCAGGGGCCAAGTTTCGCGGCCAGTTTGAGGAGCGCCTGCGGGCCGTGCTCAAGGAGGTGCACGACGCCGATGCCGTTCCTGGGGCAGCCGGGGTAGTGCTGTTTATCGACGAGCTGCATACGGTGGTGAGCGGCGATCGCTCCAACGCCGACGCCGGCAGCGTGCTCAAGCCAGCCCTGGCTCAGGGCTATCTGCGCTGCATCGGCGCCACCACCGCCGAGGACTACCGCCGCAGCATCGAGAAGGATCCGGGCCTGGAGCGCCGCTTCCAGCAGGTGCTGATCAAGGAGCCAGGCCTCGACACCAGTGTGGAAATTCTGCGGGGCCTAAAGGAGCGCTACGAGTTGCACCACGGCGTGGCCATCACCGACCAGGCTTTGGTGGCGGCAACTCGCCTGGCCGACCGCTACATCACCGATCGTTGTTTGCCCGATTCGGCCATTGATCTGGTGGATGAGGCCGCCGCCCAGTTGCGCATGGAGGTCACCTCCAAGCCCCAGCTGGTGGAAGCTGCCGAGGCCGAGCTGCGCCGGGTGGAGCTGGCCCTGCTCTCGGCTGAGGCGGCGCCGCTGGAGGAGCGGCTGCAGTTGCAGGAGCAGCGCCGCCGCGCCACCGAGGCCCTGCAGGCGTTGCAGCAGCGCTGGCAGGCGGAGCGGGAGCGACTGGCGGAGCTGCGGGAGCTGTTGCAGCAAGACGAAGACCTACGCCACGCCATTACCGAGGCCGAGCGGGAGGGTGACTATGAGGAAGCAGCCCGGTTGCAGCACGACCAGCTCAATGGCTTGCAGCAGCGCCGCGAAACCCTTGAGGCCGAACTGAAGGGGGAGACGATCCTGCGTGAACAGGTGGAGGAGGGCGACATCGCCGATGTGGTGGCCCGCTGGACCGGCATTCCGGTGCAGCGCCTGCTGGCGGGGGAGCGCCAGAAATTGCTGGAGCTGGAGCAACTCTTGGGCGAGCGGGTGGTTGGCCAGCTAGAGGCGGTGGCGGCGGTGGCCGCGGCGATCCGCCGCGCTAGGGCCGGTATGCAGTCGCCAACGCGGCCGGTGGGTTCGTTTTTATTTCTGGGCCCCACTGGCGTGGGCAAAACCGAGCTCGCTAAGGCTCTGGCGGCGGCGCTTTTCGACGAGGACGATGCCCTGGTGCGCCTCGACATGAGCGAATTCATGGAGCGCAACGCCGTGGCCCGGCTGGTGGGGGCACCCCCTGGCTATGTGGGCTACGAGGAGGGCGGCCAGCTCACCGAGGCGGTGCGGCGCCGGCCCTACGCGGTGCTGTTGCTTGATGAGGTGGAGAAGGCCCACCCGGAGGTGTTCAATTTGCTGCTGCAGGTGCTCGACGACGGCCGCCTCACCGATTCCCAGGGCCGCACTGTGGACTTCCGCCACACGGTGGTGATCATGACCAGCAACCTGGCCAGCCGCGCCATCCTCGACAGTGCGAGGGCGACACGGGAGGCGGGTGTGGAGCCTGACCAGCAGAGCTGGCTCGATCAGCAGACCTGGCTCGACCAGCAAATAGACCAGGCACTAGCCAGCCAGTTTCGGCCGGAATTCCTTAACCGCATTGACGAGGTGATCCGCTTCCGCCCCCTTGGTCCAGCCGACCTGCAGCGCATCGTGCGTCTGCAACTGGCCGAGCTGGCCCGGCTGCTGGCTGAGCAGCACCTGGAGCTGGAGGTGCCGGAGCCGGTGGTGCAGGCCCTGGCTGAGCAGGGTTACGAGCCCGAATACGGCGCTCGGCCCCTGCGGCGGGTGCTGCGGCGCCAGCTGGAAAATCCCCTGGCGACCGAGCTGCTGGCGGAGCGCTTCAGTGGCGCACGGGGCGTGCGTGTTGAGCCGGGCAATCCCTTGACCTTTGTGCCCCTCGGCTAGGGTGTTCGTTTGCCGGTACGCGCGGACGCCCCCGTGCGCGAGCGCCAGTGGACCCAACCCCCCAAACTCCCGACTCCAAAGAGGCAGAACCCAGCCCCGATGCGTCCATCTCGCCTGCCGCAGCCTCGGCGGTGCCTGATGGCTTTGCTGCCGCCACCCTGGCGGAACTCCGCAAAGTCGTTTGGCCCAGCCGTCAGCAGCTGTTTAGCGAATCGGTGGCCGTGATCTTGATGGTGAGTCTCTCGGCGGCAGCGATCGCCGCCATCGATCGTTTTTATGGCTGGGGGGCCAATCAGGTGTTCCGTTGAGCCGATCCGTAGTCGATCCCCCGTCCGTTGATCCCGTTTCTTTCCTGAGCCCCGTGTCCGAGTCCCTGACCGACAGCCAAATCGAAGCCACTGAGCTTGCGGCCGAAGCCACTGAGCTTGCGGCAGAAGAGCTCGAGCTTGCGGCCGAAGAGCTCGAGCTGGTGCCCCAATTACTGGAAGCACCGGCGCCGGTGGAGAAGATGCAGGTGGCCCGCTGGTATGCGGTGCAGGTGGCCTCCAGCTGCGAGAAGAAGGTGAAGGCCACGCTCGAGCAGCGGGCCGTCACCTTGGGCGTCGACAACCGGATCCTTGAGATCGAGATCCCCCAGACCCCGGGGATGAAGCTGAAGAAGGATGGCTCGCGCCAGAGCACGGAGGAAAAGGTATTTCCCGGCTATGTGCTGGTGCGAATGGTGCTCGACGAAGACACCATGATGGCGGTGCGCAGCACCCCCAACGTGATCAATTTCGTGGGGGCAGAGGAGCGGCGCGCAACGGCCAAGGCCCGCGGCCACATCAAGCCCCGGCCGCTCAGCCGCACGGAAGTGGATCGCATCTTTAAGCGAGCCGCAGAAAAGAAGGCAGTCGTCAAGGTGGATCTCGCCGAAGGCGATCAGATCCTGGTCACGGCTGGTCCTTTCAAGGATTTCCAGGGCGAGGTGATCGAGGTTTCCGGCGAGCGCAACAAGCTCAAGGCCCTGCTCTCGATCTTTGGCCGGGAAACCCCGGTGGAGCTCGAGTTTTCCCAGATCAGCAAGCAGAGCTAGGTTTCGGCCCCGCTCAGCGGCCGTCTCCCTGCGGAGGGCGGCCGTTTCAGTTCACATCCCCGGCGATGGGGGTGATCCGCAGATTCGCCCCGTAGCCTTAGACGATGGCCAAGAAAGTCGTTGCCGTTATCAAGCTGGCCCTCCAGGCCGGCAAAGCCAACCCCGCGCCGCCGGTGGGCCCTGCCCTCGGTCAGCACGGCGTCAACATCATGGCGTTCTGCAAGGAGTACAACGCTCGGACGCAGGAGAAGGCTGGATATGTGATCCCGGTTGAAATTTCGGTCTTTGAAGACCGCAGCTTCACCTTCATCACCAAGACCCCTCCCGCTTCCGTGCTGATCTCCAAAGCAGCCGGTATCGAGAAGGGTGCCGCCACCTCTGCCAAGGGTTCGGTGGGTGCCATCAGCCGCGCCCAGCTCGAGGAGATCGCCAAAACCAAGCTGCCCGACCTCAACTGCACCAGCGTTGAATCGGCCATGCGCATCATCGAAGGCACCGCCCGCAACATGGGCGTCGCCGTTAACGATTAATTCCACCCCTTATTCGGGGGAGATCCAGGCAGCCTTGACCAGTTCATCTGCTCAACAGCCACGCCCTGAATCGCCCGTACCCCATCCCCACCATGCCGAAAATCTCTAAGCGCTTCTTAGCGCTCAGCGCCAAGGTCGAAGACCGCAGCTACGGCCCCCTCGAGGCCATTGAGCTGGTTCAGACCAACGCCAACGCCAAGTTTGACGAAACCCTGGAGGCCCACGTGCGCCTCGGGATCGATCCCAAGTACACCGACCAGCAGCTGCGCACCACCGTGGCCCTGCCCAACGGCACCGGCCAGTCGATCCGCATTGCCGTGATCGCCCGCGGTGAAGCCGTGGCCGCCGCCAAGGCTGCCGGCGCCGACCTCGCTGGCGACGACGATCTGGTGGATCAGATCGCCAAGGGCGAGATGAACTTCGATTTGTTGATCGCCACCCCGGACATGATGCCCAAGGTGGCCAAGCTTGGCCGGGTGCTAGGTCCCCGCGGCCTGATGCCCAACCCCAAGGCCGGCACCGTCACCACCGATCTGGCTGGCGCCATCAACGAGTTCAAGGCCGGCAAACTTGAGTTCCGCGCCGACCGCAGCGGCATCGTGCACGTGCGCTTTGGCAAGGCCAGCTTCACTGCGGCCAAATTGCTCGAGAACCTCAAGGCCCTGCAGGAGACCATCGATCGCAATAAGCCCAGCGGTGCGAAAGGCCGCTATTGGAGGAGCCTCTATGTGACCTCCACCATGGGCCCCTCGGTGGAAGTTGACTTCTCGGCCCTGCAGGACCTCAAGCAGGAAGGCTGAGTCGCCGCTCCAGCTGCTTGAACAGCAGCGAGGCCGTGGTGGTCATCACTAGGTAAACCAAGGCCACCGCTAGGTAAACCTCAAACGCCCGGTAGCTGGTGGCCACCACCAGCTGCCCTTGGCGGAAAAGTTCGTCGAAGCCGATCACCGCCGCCAGGCTGGTGTCCTTAATCAGCGTGATGAACTCATTGGCTAAGGAGGGCAGCACCCGCTGCAGGGCCTGGGGCATGATCACTAGCTGCAGCGCCGTTAGGGGCTTGAGACCCAGGGCCCTTGAGGCCTCCCATTGGCCCCGGTCAATGGAAATAATTCCTGCTCGTAGGGTTTCTGCCAGGTAGGCAGCGCCGTTTAGCCCTAGGGCGAGCACTGCGGCAGCGAAGCGATCTAGTTGCAGCTCTAGTCCCATTTGGCGGGCTAGGGCAGGCACGCCGAAGTAAATCACGAACAGCTGCACCAAAATTGGCGTGCCGCGAAAGAAGTCGACGTAGATGCGGCAGCAGCGCTGCATTACTGGGTTGGCCCCCAGTAGCCCCGCAGCTACCAGGCCAGCTCCGATCAGGCCTAGGCCGAAGGAGCAGAGGGTTAGCGCCAGGGTCACGCCCGCACCGCGGATCAAATTGCGCAGCAACTGCACCCCGTCAAGTCCGGCGCTATCGCTGCGGCTATCGAGAGCAGGGGCTCGCTGGGGTAGAGCTGGCGGGCTCTGCCCAAACCAACGCTCATAGATACGGGCGTAGCTGCCATCGGCCAGTACCTGGCCCAGCCCCTTGTTTACTGCTTCGCGCAGGCCAGAGCCCTTGGGGAAGGCGATGCCGTAGAAGTCGCTAGTGAGGGGCTTGCCGGCGATCTCGATGCCATCGAGGCCAGCGGTTTCGATCGCGTAAAGGGTGGCAGGCAGGTCATTTACGTAGGCCTCCACGTGGCCGTTCAGAAGCTCCTGCAGGGCAAGAGGACCTGAATCAAAGGTGCTGAGCTTGGCTCCCGGCACGGCTGCCATGGCCTTTGCACCCGTGGAACCGATCTGAACGGCGATCGTGCGTCCTTCTAGATCTTTGAGGTTGGCGATGCCCCGGGTGCCTCGCCGCACAACTATGCCCAAGCCAGCGGCAAAATAGGGGCGCGAAAAGTCGACGGTTTCGGCCCGCTCTGCGGTGATCGTCATGGCGCTGATCGCCAGGTCGAGGTTGCCCGCTTGCAGGGCAGGTATCAGGCCATCGAAGGGCAGAGCTGTGAGCTTTAGCCGCTGGCCAGTGCGCTTGGCGATCGCTTCGATCAGTTCGATATCGAAGCCCCGCAGCTCGCCGCTGGCGCCATCAGTCATGCCGAAGGGGGCATAGGTGGGATCGGTGCCTACGGTCCAGGTGGGGGCCGCTCCAGCTGGAATTGCCAGGCCGACCACCAAGGCCATCACCAAGCTGAGCAGCAGCTTGGCGCCGCGGCGGCGAGAGGCAGGCATGGCTGGGCTCGGGTGTGGGCAGTGTGTAGTGTGGACCTCTGGCTTTGTCCAGAAGGGCACGCGCCCTACCCCAGACAGCAGGTGGATTTCGGTCCATAAGTCCTGCCGAGGTGATCGCGACAGGTTTGGCACCAGGAAGGATTCGTCCGGAAGGGTTGTGGAGCGTGCAGCGGCCTCGAGTTGACCTTTCCCTTGGGAAAAGTCAACGTCCCGGGCTGCGTTCCCGGCTTGTTCCCCTGATCCGTTCCTTTCCTATGGGCCGCACGCTGGAGAGCAAGCAACAGATCGTCGATGAGCTCAAGGGGCTCCTCGGCGAGGCCGAAATGGCGCTTGTCCTTGATTTCAAGGGCTTGTCCATCAAGGAGATGTCTGATCTGCGGATTCGTCTGCAGGCCAGCAAGGGGGTGTGCAAGGTGACCAAAAACACCTTGATGCGCCGCGCCATTGATGGAAATACCGCCTGGGCGAATCTCGATTCTCTGCTCACCGGCTCCAACGCTTTCGTCCTTGTTAAGGGCGATGTGGGTGGTGCGGTGAAGGCCGTGCAGTCCTTCCAGAAGGACACGAAGAAGTCTGAGGTGAAGGGTGGCCTTTTCGAAGGCAAACTCCTCTCCGAAAAAGACATCAAGGCCATCGGAGATCTGCCCTCCAAGGAGGTGCTCATGGCCCAGATCGCAGGTGCGATTAATGCCGTGGCTACCAAGTTGGCCGTGGGTATCAACGAGGTTCCGTCCGGTCTTGCCCGGGCGCTCAAACAGCACGCCGAAGGCGAAAGCTGAGCTCCCCCGATCCGACTGTTCACAAACAGATCTGTTGCTGATTCTCAACCATGTCCGCTACAACCGACCAAATTCTCGAGTCACTGAAGACTCTTTCCCTGCTTGAAGCTTCCGAGCTCGTCAAGCAGATTGAAGAGGCTTTTGGTGTATCCGCCGCCGCTTCCGCGGGCGTCATGATGGCCGCAGCTCCCGCTGCTGCCGCTGAAGCCGTCGAGGAGCAGACCGAATTCGACGTCATGCTCGACAGCTTTGACGCCACTGCCAAGATCAAGGTCCTCAAGGCCGTCCGCGAAGTCACCGGCCTCGGCCTGGGCGAAGCCAAGGCCCTGGTGGAAAGCGCTCCATGCGCCATCAAGGAAGGCATCGCCAAAGGCGAAGCCGAATCCATCAAAAAAGCTGTGGAAGAAGTCGGCGGCAAGGTTTCGATCAAGTGATCGCTGGGGCCCTGCGGGGCCCTATCACCTTTCTGCCAACGTCATTCGTTGCCATCAGACCGGCCCCTTCAGGGCCGGTTTTTTGATGCAGTAACTAATAAAAAGAAGGGACCAACAAAAAGAGGTGACCAATAAAAAAGCCCCGCCGAAGGCAGGGCTCTGAGTTGGAACGATTCTGGGAGTCTGTCCTCGTTTCGACCCCGGAAGAGCGTTCCCACTCCTCACACCCCAGAAACTTAATGGCAGGCTTTGGGATCGGCTAGCTGGACTGGGACTCTCCGGCAACTGGCACCCGGGCTTCAATCGCGGAAGGGGATCACTGGCAAGCGAATAGGGCCCTGGCCCGTCCCCTGGGCCAGCAGGTTCGGGGGGGCAACCGGCGGACGCAGGCCGAGCTGGGCTCCAGGCCTGGCTGGGGGTTGGGAGATGCCGCTGGCTGCGGCTAGTAGCTGGGGCAGGGGTGCGGCGTTGGCGAAGTACAGGTGATTGAGGGTCTGCTCGCCAAAGCTGCGGCGTTGCAGGTCCCAGCCGGCTTCGAGCTTCAGGGCTACAAACCCATCTCGATCCCGCAGGGGCACCTTGGCGCGGGCAACCACCAGGGTGGTGGGATCGCTGGGGGTGCTGGCCTGCAGTTGCAGTTCGTTGCCGCTCTGGCGCAGCTGCAGCCGGTAGCGACTGGCCAGATCCTGATCGCCGATGCGCAGGGAGTAGCCGTTGCTGTCGAGATAGCGGCTGCAGATGCCGGTGTAGTTGAAGCGGTTGAGGGCCGGGTCGATCAGGCCGTCGGGGCGCTCCTCCCAGCAGCGGGGCTGGGGTTGGATCTGCTCAAGCACCAGCAGGTTCCAGTCGTTGCGCCCCAGGGGCCGCGCCAGCACGGCGAAGCGGCTGGCATCGAGCGGCCGGCTATTGAACAGGTTGGCGGCCTCTGCCCAGGGGGTGAGGGCGGCCAGGGCCGCACCTGCCAGCAGGGCGTTGCGCCAGGGACGGTAGGTTCGGCGCTCTGCCCGGCTTCTGGTCAGGCCCGGTTTGGATGGGTCCATGGCGGGGCGCAGCAAGCGGTCAGATGGGTTCTCTAGCGAATTTTCGGGGGTTGTCCAGTGGCGGCTAAGCCGGTGAAAGTGGTGGCTGCGGCCTGTGATGGTGCTTGCAGTGGCAATCCGGGTCCAGGCGGCTGGGGCGCCTTGCTGCGCTTCGAGGATGGCTCGGTGCATGAGATGGGCGGCGCCGATCGGGCCACCACCAACAACCGCATGGAGCTCACCGCAGCCCTGGCTTTGCTGGAGGCCATCAAGGAGCTGCCCCGTCCGGACCAGCTCAGCATCCGCACCGATAGCCGCTACCTGATCGATGGTTTCAGCAAGTGGATCCAGGGCTGGAAGCGCAAGGGCTGGCGCACGGCCTCCGGCGGGGCGGTGCTCAATCGGGATCTATGGGAGCAGCTGGACCAGGCCAGGCTTGAGGGGGTGTCCCTGGTGCACGTCAAGGGTCACAGCGGTGATCCAGACAACGACCGCTGTGATGCGATCGCCGTGGCTTTTTCCAAGGGTCAGATGCCGGCCATGGCGGCTGGCGAGGTGATCGCCACTGCCCGGATCGAAGCCGATGTTCCCAGCGCTAAAACCGCCGCCCCTGGCCCAGGGATTGCCGACCCGGCGCCTGCTGCCCTGCAGCAGCTGTTGAGCCGCCTTGAGCTGGCCGATCGCTTCGCTGGCCAGGGCTACGGCCTCAGCTTGGTGGAGCTGGCCCAGCTGGTGGAGCAGCCCTTGCAGCAACTGGAGCGCCGCAGTGGCCCCTGGCGCTGGCGCGACTGGCAGGTGTTGCCCCTGGCGGGAGGGCGCTGGCGTTTGCAACGGGACGAGGGAGGATTGGGCGCGCGGGAGTAGGCGGCGGCTGATGGTGGATTCAGGCTCATCGAGCAGGGCTGGCACCGGCACGGTTCGCACCAGCACGGTCAGTACCAGTACAGACGCCTTGTATGGGCGGCTGGTGGGTCCGCTGCTGGGCCGTGATGACGGCGCTGACGCTGAGCAGCTCAGCCAGCTCACCCTCACGGCCCTGGCCCAGGCCTCTTTGCGGCGCCAGTGGCCCTTCGTGAGTGGTGCCCTGGCAGGTTTGGCCGCTGAGCTGCAGCGCCCCGATCCACGGCTGGAGCAAACCCTGTTTGGCTGCCGCTTCTCTAACCCGGTGGGCCTGGCGGCCGGATTTGATAAAAACGGTGTAGCAGCAGGGATCTGGCATTTGTTTGGTTTTGGCTTTGCCGAGTTGGGCACGGTCACCTGGCATGGCCAGCCGGGCAATCCCAAGCCGCGGCTGTTCCGGCTGGCGGCCGAGCGGGCTGCCCTCAACCGCATGGGGTTCAACAACGGCGGCGCCCAGGTGTTGCGCCGCACCCTGGAGCGTCAGCAGCTGCCGGCACCGGGCCAGCGCCCGGCGGTGCTTGGTATCAACCTGGGCAAATCCAAGATCACCTCCCTGGAGCTGGCCCCCGACGACTACGCCTCCTCCCTGGAGCTACTCGCCCCCCTGGCCGACTATGCGGTGATCAATGTGAGCTCGCCCAACACGCCGGGTCTGCGGGAGCTGCAGGAGGAAACCCTGTTGCGGCGCCTGGTGGAGCGGCTGCGGCGCTTGCCGGCCTGCCCGCCGCTGCTGGTGAAGATCGCGCCGGATCTGGAGGACGACGCCATTGATGCCATCGCCCGCATGGCCTACGAGGAGGGCCTGGCCGGCGTAATCGCCGTTAATACCAGCCTGCATCGCCTTGGCCTGGAGCAGCGGCGCCTGGTGCAGACGGGCCGCACATTGGCCGAGGAGGCCGGCGGCCTCAGCGGAGTGCCCCTACGGGGCAGGGCCCTTGAGGTGCTGCGTCGGCTGCGGGCCACGGCGGGTCCAGCCTTGCCCCTGATTGGCGTCGGCGGGATCGATTCGGCCGAGAGCGCCTGGGAGCGGATCACCGCGGGGGCCTCGCTGGTGCAGCTCTATACCGGCTGGATCTACGGCGGGCCGGCGCTGGTGCCGCAGATTTTGGAAGGTCTGGCGTCCCAGCTGGATCGTCATGGCCTGAGCCATATCAGCGCAGCAGTGGGCACCGGTCTGGCCTGGCGCTGAATGTTCGGTAAGTTGCTATAGCGAATGGGTTTGCACCTTGGTGCTGGCGGGACTCCAAAACACTTGGCGCCCGCTCCGTGCCCAGCTATTTCCGAAACTGGTGATGGTGGATTTGTCCGAGCACTTGGTGCTTGGCCAGTCCGTTAAACGGGGCCAGCCAGTTGAGCCAGCCTGGTCGGCGCCGATACCGGCGCGCACCTGCCGTAATGGGGTGCCCCAGCTCGCGGATGCCGTGGGCGACTTCATCGGTGATCTGCTGCTCGAGCACGGTGGGATTGATTCCCAGCTGGTGGTGTCCCTGCCCCGCCAGGCGGCCCATTGGCGGGTGGTCGAATGGGCTAGCGCGCAGCATCCCGTGGATTCGATCGATGAGCTACGCGATCTGAACCCGGATCTGGGGCTGCCGTTTGCGTTGGATGATGCTTACGTCGATGTGCAGCCCCTACCTGGAAATACTGCCAGCTCCCTGGTGGTGGCCGCAGCTCGCTCGGTGGTGGAGGCCTGGGTGGAGGTGTTTGCAATAGCTGGCGGCACCCTGCAACATCTGCTGCCGGCTCAGGTGTGCTTAATGGGAGCCCTTAGCGATGAACTAAGAGCCACACCTGCCTCCACCCTGGTAGCCCTGTTGCAGCCGCTTGATGAGCAGACGGTCCTAACCCTCTGGCGCCAGGGCGTGCCTGAATTTGAGCGGCTGCTGCCTGGGGCTATGCCGGAGTTGTTACCAGCCCTGCAGCAGAGCCTGGATTTTTATCGCAGCCACCATGCACCCGAAGCATCCGTGAGGCTGCTGCTCACCGAATCAACGCCGGATCTGGAAGGCTTGGAACAGGCCCTAGGACTGGAGGCCGAGCTGCTCGAGTGTGATGGCTTTGGATCCCTTGTGCTGCAGGGACTTGCCGGCCTGGAGTTGGCCCAATGAGCTCCCCATCGATGGCCTCCCAGTTTGATCTGCTGCGTGAAAAACGCCAGGAGCTGAATCTGCCCGAACCAGCTGATGCCTCCATCCAGGGGCGCCGCTGGCTTGTCCAGGGTGTGGTGATTGGTGCGGCACTGGTTGGCGTTTCCCTTGTCGTGGCGGTATTGGTGTTTTTGAGAGCCTTGATGGTGAGCTCGGCGATCGAGGGCCTAGGCACCGTGGAAGCGGAGGTGCAGTTGTTTGAAACCCAGCTGAACGCCAGTAGAACCAAGCTCAATGGGGTGACAAAGGCCAATCAGGATTTGGTTAAGGGCTTGCTGTCAGTGCGATCCGGTTCAGCAGTGCTGCGTGATCTGCAAATGAGGGTGCCTGAGGGAATCCAGCTCACCAGTGCTGCTGAAGAAGGCACTGGCTATCGCCTCAAGGGGTTGTCGCGTGATCCCCAGGCTTTTGCCCGTATCAATGCCCTGCAGCTGCAGCTGAAGCGTTCGCCCTTGCTTGATCCCAATGCGATCACCTTGGTGAAGGCCTCCCGCGAAGTGGGTGCAGCCAGCACACCCCAGGCTCAAGCAGTAGTAGCACCGGTCAATTTTGAGATCCAGGTAAATTTCCGCCCGCCGATTAGTCCGCTAGCGGAAAAACAAATCCTCACCCAGCTGGGCTCCGAGGGTTTGGTGCGACGCCTCGATCTGCTCCAAAAGGAGGGCTTGCTCTGATGACTAATCTTCAAGATGTTGCTAGCCCTAATGCCACCAAGTTGCAGCAGCGCTTGCTGTTGGGTGTGCCGATTGGTATTGGTGCGGTTGTTACTGCTTTGATTATTGGCTTTGGGGTAGTACCTCAGTGGTTGCGCCTCCAAGCCGACAGTGCGCGCTTGGCCCAGCTGGAGGAACTCAAGAGCCGCATCCCCCTACTGAGATCCCAGATTGCCAAAACCGCCGAGGCCAAGACCGCGGCAGAGCGTAAGCAGCTGCAGGTGCTGCAATTAATTCAGGGTAGTGGCGAATTTGTCACCTTTCTTGCCCAGCTTGACGCGGAAGCTGCGCGCCACGGCGTTCAGCTTGATCTCTATGAGCCAGTGGCGGCGCTAGCACCTGTGCCCGCTGCAGAAGCAAAGAAGGGTGAACAGGCTCCACCTCCGCCAGCTTCTCCTATGGAAGCGGCTGGGCTGAAGGAGCAGAAGGTGTTGCTCACCGCTCGCGGTAGTTATCCAAGCCTGCTGGCATTTATGCGAGCCACCGAAAAGCTCAGCGTGCTTGTGAGCCAGAGCAGCTTGTCTTTGGCTGTGGTTGATCCAGCTAAGTCTGGGGCTCAGGCTGCACCACCGGCCGGGACTGCTGTTCCAGCTAGTGGCCCAGTGGCGGCGAAAACCGAGCTCAAATTAATGCTGACTTCTTATCAAGCTACTGACAGTAAGATAGCCCAGCCAATTCCTAAAAAGTCCTGATTGACTAATTGGCTCCTGGCTTTTCGGAAGTATTTTCGCTAAGATTAAATTTAAGTAGCATTGGTCCAGTTGGCAAGCCCTCTCCGGTTTCGATTGGCATCGGCTGCCCTGGCCACAGTGCTCCCAGCAATTGCCCTGGCTGAAGCCGCTGTTCATGCGGCCCCTCGTGCCTCTGGTGGTAACGGCAGTGCGGCCGGAGCGCCCAGTGCTAATGCTCCTGCGGTGCCGACTGCCGGGCCTTTGCAGCTAAAGGTGCGACGCCTCAGAGATTCGGTTGAATTAGTGATTGAAGGTGCTGGTCTGGCACCGCAGCTGCAGCAATCCAGTGGTGCCAATGGCTGGCAGGGTTTGCTTACAACAGCAACTCCTTCGGGCCTACGGGTTGGCCCCCAGCGGCTGTCTTTGCCCGAGCTGGGTTTTCAGACCATCACGCTGGACGGATCCGGCAGTAGCTACCGAGTTGGTGTCACCCCCGTGGCGGGAGCCCCATTGGGCCGGCCTGTGGTCAGTGGTGATGGAGCCAGCTTGATCATCAGCTTCCCAGCATCTTCCCAGCTGTCTCTTCCTGTAGCTCGTTTCAATGCTCAGCAGCCTGGCTATATCCCTCAGGCCAGCTTTGCGCCGCCGCTTCAGCCTCGGGCTGTGGCGCCCCCGCTCGGGGATATGGCCGTGGGGTCGATGACACTGCGCAATCCTGGTTATTTGAATCTAAGTGGCCCTGCGGTCACCATGACCCTTAAGAATGCTCCGGCTAAAGATGCCTTGATGGCTCTTGCTCAGGTGGGGGGGTATGGTTTTGCTTACGTGGCAGAACCTGATGCGTCTAATTCTACTGGGGGAGGCGTAGATGCAGGATCAATTCGAATATCTCTGGCATTCCGTGGTGAAAGCTTTGGGCGTGCTTTCAATACTGCTTTGCTGGCAGCTGGTTTGCAAGGAAGGCGTGAGGGCAACATGATTCTTGCCGGTCCGAAAGCCTTATCCAAAACCTTTGGGCCACAGTTATCTAAGGTATATCGCCTAAATCAGGTGGGCCCGAATGCCGCCGCTGATTACCTTGCCAACTTGGGTGCAACGGTTACCAAGACCAATACGATTACTACCTCGGTAACTCAGGGTGGTGATTTGAATCAGCCTAGTGGGGCACCCAATTCGGCTACAACACAATCAAGCTCAATTACTAACGTAGAGGCCTATG
>NZ_JAGQDB010000025.1:0-28822 GCF_024346495.1 Cyanobium sp. A1C-AMD
ACTTCCCGCTTGACCTGGCTGCTGCTACTGCCACCCCCGTGGCACTGACCGCACCTGCAATCGGTTGATAGTCAACATCCCAGCTACGGCTGGGAAATAACGGAATCCCAAAAGCTCCCTCTCACGAGGGAGCTTTTTTGTTGGCTGGGTACCCTCGGCTCCATCAGTTCTGACCTGATGGTCGCAGCAGTCCCTGATCGCAATAGAAGCGGATCGTTTTTACAGAAACGCCCGAGTGGGCAGCTGCAGTGCGGCCACTTGACTCTCCACCAAGGGGAGACCCCATCGTAGGAACACAGCCAACTTCCTACCCATGCGTTCCCTTGCTGCATCGCTATTGCTTGCTGGGATCTGGACCGCCCCGGCCCTGGCCCAGGGCGATCCCCACAAGCACCATCACCACCATCAGGCGGCCCCTGCTGCCGCTTCCCCCAGCCAGGCAGACGCCAGCCGTAGCCATGACGTCGGCCCAGCCGGTGCCACCTACGACCTGCGCTGGCTCGACGCAATGGTGCAGCACCACACCGGTGCGCTGCGGATGAGTGAGTTTGTGTTCAACATCGGCCACCCCGGGGTGGGCGCCCTGGCCAACGGCATCTGGCGCGAGCAGGCCCGCGAGATCAAGGCGATGGCCCAGTGGCGCAAGGCCTGGTATCCAGACGCGCCGGTCTATCCCGTGGCCCTCAGGCCGGGCGGTGATCCCAACTCCATGAGCAGCCTGGAGCGCATGGGCGCTGCCCAGATCCAGGCGATGCAGATGATGGGCTCCACCCCCACCAAAGCCAACCGGTTGGGGTGGTTTCTCGAGGGGATGATCGCCCACCACGGCGGTGCCCTGCAGATGGCCCACGACGCCCTCAACAAGAGCAGCGATACCACCGTGCGCCGGCTAGCACGAGAGATCATCCTGGCCCAGCGCGCTGAAGTCATCGAGCTGCGCCGCATGCTGCGCCTGGAGGGACTGATCAAGCCGGAGTACAGCCAATACGACGCACTCTTTCGCTTCTAACTCTTTTAATCTGACTCTTTTGATCTGATCGATTCACCTCTGATGGATCTCTTCTCCATGACTAGCCGCATGGCCCTGATCGCCCTGGCCCTGGCGGCATTACCACGTGCCAGCCAAGCCCACCCCAAAGGGCTGTACGACAACCAACAGCAAGCTGAGCAAAGGGCCAAGGAGCTCGGCTGCACAGGCACTCACCAGAACAGCGGTAAGTGGATGCCCTGCAGCAATGAGGCAACCCTGCACCAGCACCTGCGTCACCACTAAAACGCCATGCCTGTATTGCCTAAAACTCGCTGGCGTCAGCTGCACCGCTTGGTAGTGCCGATCGCGGCGGCACCACTACTGCTCACCGCCGCCACCGGCTCGCTCTACAGCCTGCTGCTCGAGCAGGGAATCGACGCCTTCTGGCTGCTCAAGATTCACTCCGGTCGCTTTGGCCCGCTGAATCTGCAGCCCTTTTACTCAGGGCTACTGGGGCTGTTCACGCTTATGGTCATTGGTTCCGGCTTGGCCCTGCTGATTTCAAGCCGCAGGGCTAGGGCCTGAGTGCTGGAAATCCACACGGACAACTTCGAGATAATCAACCTGCAGCGCTATTATCCGGAGATTATTTTACTCGGCGATCAATATAATTCACTTGCTACATAACTGAGCTCAAAGGAGAAATATCAAGAGCAAGAATAGGAAAATCACGGGATATGGCTCTCCATCGAACTCGACATCACTAGCTTAAAGAGATAGCTCCGCGCCGACGGCAGGCCTCTTATGTCAAGCACACAATGAGCGCCCGTTCCCCCGGCCCAGCCGAGGGACCAGCCGTTTTGGTGGACGGCATGGAGCGGGAGCTGGCCCGGGAGCGCACCCTGCTGCGCCGCAAGGTCAGCGTTGCTGCCGTCCTCACCGTCCTGGTGATGGGCTCGAGCCTGCCCCACATGTTGGGGCTTCACAGCCTTCCGTTACTGCCTTTCTGGTTCACAAGCCCCTGGACCCAGCTGATCCTCACCACACCGGTGTTGTTCTGGTGCGGGCGTGACTTCTTCACCGGCGCCGTCTCGGCCTTCCGGCAGCACTTCGCCGACATGAACACCCTGGTGGCGGCCGGCACCGGCATCGCCTACCTCACCTCGCTGTTCACCACCCTGTTCCCCCAGGTGCTGATCGCGGAAGGCCTGCCCGCCGACGTCTACTACGAAACCGTGGCGGTGATCCTGACCCTGGTGCTGCTGGGCCGGCTGCTGGAGGCCAGGGCCCGTGGCCAAACCTCAGAAGCGATCCGGCGGCTGCTGCAGCTGCAGCCCCCCAGCGCCCGGGTGCTGCGGGATGGACAACCGGTTCAAGTTCCGGTGTCGATGGTGGTGGTCGGTGACCTGGTGCAGGTGCGGCCCGGCGAAAAGATCCCGGTGGATGGGGAGGTGAGCGAAGGCAGTTCCTGGGTGGAGGAGTCGATGCTCACCGGTGAACCCACGCCCGTGGCCAAGGCTGCCGGCGATGCCGTGATCGGCGCCTCGATGAACCGCAGCGGCAGTTTCACCTTCCGAGTCAGCCGGGTGGGGGCCGACACGGTGCTGGCCCAGATCGTGGAGCTGGTGCGCCAGGCCCAGAGCTCCCGCACCCAGGTGCAGCGCCTGGCCGATCAGGTGGTGGGCTGGTTCGTGCCGGTGGTGATCGCCCTGGCTATTGCCGCCTTTGTGGTCTGGTTCCTGATCAGCGGCAATCCCGTGCTGGCGATGCTGTTTCTGGTGAGTGTGCTGGTGATCGCCTGCCCTTGTGCCCTGGGCCTGGCCACCCCCACTTCGATCATGGTGGCCTCCGGCAAGGGGGCAGAGAACGGCCTGATCTTCCGCAGCGCCGAAGCCCTGGAAACGGCCGGCAAGCTGCGCACCATCGTGCTCGACAAGACCGGCACCCTCACCCGCGGCCAGCCGGAGGTGACCGATTTCGAGCGGCTGGCCGGTGGCGTGCTGCCGGCCGACACCCTGCTGGCCCTCACGGCAGCGCTTGAATCCCGCTCGGAGCATCCCCTGGCCGAAGCGATCACGACCTACGCCCGCAGCCAGTTGAAGGACAGTGAACTCCCGGCGGTGGAGGACTTTGAGGCAGTGGCTGGACGGGGTGTGCAGGGAGCGATCGGCGGCCAGCAGGTGCGGGTCGGCACCCCCCGCTGGTTTGATGAGCTCGGCATCAACACCGCATCCCTCAAGCCCCTGGTGGAGCGCCTGGAGGTTGCCGCCCGCAGCGTGGCGGTGGTGGTGGTGGATGGGCGGCTGGAGGGCTGCTTCGGCGTGGCCGATCCCCTCAAAGCGAGTTCAGCGGCAGCGGTGGCTGGCCTGCGGCGTCTGGGCCTGCAGGTGGTGATGCTCAGCGGCGATGCCCGCCGCACCGCTGAGGTGGTGGCCGCCCAGGTGGGGATCGAGCGGGTGATCGCCGAAGTGCGTCCCGCCGATAAGTCCTCGGTGATTCGCAAGCTGCAGGAGCGTGGTGAGGGCCCGGTGGCGATGGTGGGCGACGGCATCAACGACGCCCCAGCCCTGGCCCAGGCCGATGTGGGCATCGCCATGGGCACCGGCACCGATGTGGCGATCGCCGCCAGCGACATCACCCTGATCTCCGGCAACCTGGCCGGAGTGCCGGCAGCGATCGAGCTCAGCCGCGCCGCCATGGCAAACATCCGCCAGAACCTGTTCTTCGCCTTCGCCTACAACGTGGCCGGCATCCCGATCGCCGCTGGCCTGCTGTTTCCGCTCACCGGCTGGTTTCTGAGCCCGATGATCGCTGGCGCCGCCATGGCCTTCAGCTCCGTGTCGGTGGTGAGCAATGCCCTGCGGCTGCGGAACTTCCGCCCCGCGCGCCTACCTCTTCCAACCACCTGATGCAGATCCTCGCTGCCGCAGCGCCCCTCTGGCGCACCATCGACCAACCCGTGGCCCTCAAAGGGCTGGTGGCCATAGTTGGCTTGCTTCTCATCGCCTGGCAGCTCTGGTGGTTCCTGGGTCGCCATGGCGGTGGCGTGGCAGCCCGCCAGAGCGGGGCAGGATTGCAGGAGATCACCATCCTTGTGGATGGCGGCTACGCACCCTCCAGAATCAAGGTGAAGACCGGCCAGCCGATGCGGCTTGCCTTTCATCGAGTCGATCCGAGCAGCTGCTTGGCCCAGGTGATCTTCCCCGACTTCCACAAAAGCCTCGATCTGCCCCTTGATGCCACCACCAGCCTGGAGTTGCCCCCCACAAAAGCCGGCGTCTATCCCTTCCACTGCGGCATGAACATGGTGCGAGGAGTGCTGGAAGTGGAGTGAGGGACGAGGTTCTCCCAGGTAGCTTGCTAAAGATAGAAACGAGCCAATTTGCGCTCACAGGCTGCCAACGCTGAGAAGCAACAGCCGTCGACAGGAGGCCTGGGCAGGCAAAGCGAGCTTGGATGTTCCGCGGCACCAGGGTCCCGGTGGCTGCCCTGTTTGAAAACCTGGAAGACGGGGTCTCCATGACCAAATTCGTTGAGTGCTTCCCCGGTGCGCAGCTGGAGTAGGTCGGCTTTGTGCTGGAGCATGCATCCCGCATTACGCCAGCGGCCCTATCTAGATGAGGCGGTGCTGCTCAAGACCCGCAGCCGCCAGGTCTGCATGACCTGCCACTGGTTTAGGCACCACGTGGGAGTGAACTGCGTTCCTGCCAACTGCACCAGGGGCTGATCGCCCATGGCGAGCACCTGGGGAGCCGCTGCCCAGACTCCTTTGCGTTGACCTGTGCCTTGATATTGATCGTGCCCGCATTGCCCAAGCCCGTGACCACTGGATCCGTCAGCCCTGTGAGCCTCGCCGAGGCCTCCCGTTTCTGGTTCCAGCTGGGCTGGGTGAGCTTCGGCGGGCCGGCCGGGCAGATCGCCCTGTTGCAACGCGAGCTGGTGGACCAGCGCCGCTGGCTCTCGGAACGGCGCTACCTGCACGCCCTCAACTACTGCATGCTGCTGCCGGGGCCGGAGGCCATGCAGCTGGCCACCTACCTGGGCTGGCTGATGCACGGCGTGCCCGGCGGCCTGATCGCCGGGGGGCTGTTCATTATCCCCTCGGTGTTTGTGCTCACGGCCCTGGCCAGCGTCTATGCGCTCTGGGGTCAGCTGCCCCTGCTGGCCTCGGTGTTCGCCGTGCTCAAACCGGCGGTGCTGGCCATCGTGCTGATGGCCGCCTGGCGCATCGGCCGCCGCACCTTGCACACGCCCCTGCTTGTGGCCCTGGCGATTGCCGGTTTCTTGGCTCTGGCGGCGTTCAAGCTTCCCTATCCCGTGGTGGTGATCGCCGCTGGCCTGATCGGCCTTGGCGCCGCCCGTTGGCGGCCCAACCTGCTGGTGGCGAGCAAGCCCCACGGGGCCGGATCGAGCGACTCCCAGCAGGATCGACCTGGCGCTCTTCATGACGATGACTCCGCTTCGCCGGACCATGCGCGCTTTTCAAAGCGGCGGCTGGCGGTGACGCTGCTGCTATGGGCCCTGGCAACGCTTGCGCCCCTGGCCGCTGTGGCGAGCTTTGGCGGTTGGAACGGCATCCTGGCGCTGATGGCCCGCTTTTTCACGCGGGTGGCCCTGCTCAGCTTTGGCGGCGCCTACGCCGTGCTGCCCTACGTGGCCCAAGGGGCGGTGGAGCAGTTCAACTGGCTCTCGGCCAGCCAGATGCTCGATGGCCTGGCCCTAGGCGAAACCACCCCGGGGCCACTGATCATGGTGGTGGCCTTCGTTGGCTTCATGGGCGGCTGGAATCAATCGATCGCAGCTGGCTGGAGCCCCTGGCCCCTGGCCATGGCGGCAGTGCTGGTGACGGTGTGGTTCACCTTCCTGCCCTCCTTCGGTTTCATCCTGGCCGGGGCACCTCTGGTGGAAGCCACGCGCGGCGACCTGCGCTTGGGGGCGCCGCTGAGCGCCATCACCGCCGTGGTGGTGGGCCTGATCGCCAGCCTGGCGCTGTTTTTTGCCGGGCCGGTGCTCTGGCCCGGCGGCAATTTCAATCCTTGGGCGGCAGTGGTGGTGGCGTTGGCTTTATTTGCGCAGCTGCGGCTGCGCTGGAGCGTGCTGCAGGTGATCGGTGCAGCGGCGGCCAGCGGTGCAGTGCTGGCAGGGGTGGCAGCGCTATCAAGTTGATCGACAGGAGAGACAACAAAGCCCGGAGCGTTGGTCCCGGGCATTTGCCTGCTCAGCCGAAAGCTGAACCAGCCCAGCGGACAGCCTTCAGCCGGCGGCGGGCGGAGTAGGGGTGGGGGTGCCAAAGGACTTGGCAGGCCAGGGGGGCACCGTGCTCCCGTTGCCGTTGCGCATGGCGTGGTAGCCGGGAGAGAGGATCTCAACGCCAGCGCAGGCGAATTGATCCTGAATGGCCCCCAGCAAATCTGAGAGGGTGCTGCGGTAGGTGTCCACATCCACCACATAGGCGCTGAGCTCGTAGCTGATGTGGAAGTCGTTCAGTGAGGTCTGGAGCACGAACGGAGGGAGCTCCTGGCTGATGCCTGCGGTGGCGCCAGCCGCATCCAGCATCAGCCGGTGAACCTGGCGCCAGGGCACGTCGTAGCCGATGGTGACGGTGGTGGCGATCACCACGGGCTGGGCGATCTCGCGACGGGCCAGGCTGTAATTGATGATCGAGGCCCCCAGCACGGTGGCGTTGGGGATGCTCACCACCTCGTTGCGGGGGGTGCGCAGGCGGGTCACAAGCAGGGCGGAGTCGTGAACGATGCCGACGGTGCCGTTGATGCTGACCCGGTCGCCCTCCTGGTAGGCCCGGGTGTAGGTGAGCATCACCCCCCCGATCAGGTTGGCGGCCACCGCACTGGAGCCCAGGGCCGCCAGCACGCCCACGAACAGGCCGGCACCCTGGAAGGCCTTGCTGTTGGCCCCTGGGATGTATGGGTAGGCGGCCACCACACCGAGCAGCAGGATGCCGATCCCCACCAGCCGGGCTGTGGGCCGGGACCATTCCGGATAAAACCAGCTCAGGCGGAGATTCCCTTTCTCCACCGCCCGGAACCAGGCGTTGCTCGCCCGCATCAGCAGCACGGCCAGACCCAGGATCACCGCCACGGAGATCAGGTCGGGGATGGCCCTCGAAACGGCCAGGGCACCGCTCACCACGAGGCCAGTGATCTGGCGCCGCAGGGTTTCGGAGAGGGCCTGGGTGGGGGGGAACAACCCCAGAAACAGGGGGATCGATAGGTAACTGACCAGCAGCAGCACGGCCCCGTGCACGATCCGGCGCAGGGGATCGAGGAGGCTGCGCTCCTGATCGGCGGTGAGCCACTGGTTACCCCCCACCTGCAGCCCCCGGATCCGGCGGTTGGCGGGGTCGTTGATCCAGCGCTCCAGGCGCCGGTTGAGGGCGATCTGGCCTCGCAGCCACAAGATGTAGAAACCCAGGGCGAGCAGGGCCAGCGCGCCCCCCCGCAACCAGTCCGAACGGCGGTGGGTTTGGCGGTGGCGCACGATCGCCGCGCGGATCTGCTCCAGGTAGCGCTGGGCCAGCTGCTGGCGGCTGAGCTGAAAGCGGGCCGCGTTGCGGTCATCCACTGAGAGGCGGGGTTCAAATATTTCGCCCCGCATCACGCCGATGGTGGTGTAGGGCGGGTCCTCTTGCAGGACGATCTGCTCGGGCTGGATCGAATAGTTGGCGGCCAGCTCGGCCAGCCGCTGGCTAGCCACCCTCGCCAACTGCGCTGGCGTCTGGGCGCCGGCGGCGACACGGATTTCAAGCACCCGGCGGCCATCCAGTTTGATGAAGGCTGGGCTAGGTGCGTCAGCAGCTCGGGTCAGGGGGGCCGCTACAAGCAACTGCGTCGCCAGCAGAGCGACCAGCAGGGGCAAGAGGAAGCGTGCCCATCTGGGGCGTGGGCGAAGGCCAAAGGGCTCTAAATGACCCACGATGCTTCTACTTGAATGTCAACGGACCCTATCTTCTCCTTCCTGATTGAGTTCCGATCACTTTGGGCCTCGAGCTGGCAAGGCTGCGCCATCTTCCTGGCTGCTCGCCTGCCACCGGTCCAGTAAGAACGAATTGAAGCGATGGCCTGCCTGTGACGTGGACCCGGCAAACTGAACCAGGCAGCGATGATCGCCGTGGATGGGGCCTGGGCTCTCGAGGGCAGAATTTAACTCAGCCCAAATTCCCACTGCCTTGGTGATGCTCCAGGGCCAGGCGGAAGCCTGCAACTTTGTCATTTGTGAAGCTGTCGCTGCGGGTTGATGCGGATGCAGCTAAGCAATCGTCAGGCCACGAATTGGAATGATTGTGACAAGAGAAAAATCGGTACTCTGTTTCGGTGACTCGAATACTTGGGGATACATACCGCTCACTGCAGGTCGCCTGCTTCGCAAGGAACGCTGGCCCGGAGTTCTGCAAGAATCCCTAGGAGAGTCGTATTACGTTATTGAAGAGGGTCTTAATGGGAGATCTACAGTATTTGAAGAACCATTTCGAGACGGCCGAAATGCTCGCACCACAATTCTGGCGGTTCTCGAAAGCCACGCGCCGATTGATCTGTTAATAATAATGCTTGGCACCAATGATTTAAAGCACCATCTAAATGCATCGGCTCATGAATCAGCGAGGGGCATCAGCGCACTCTTGCAGATAGCCATTAATAGCGCCACCAGTATCGATAAGGGCTCACCAAAAATTTTAGTGATTGCGCCACCAAGGTTTGGAAATATGTCCGAGCTCATGGCCCATCATTTCAAAGATGCAATGGCTCGCTCCGCTGAGCTGCCTGCTCAATACGAGCAATCATGCGCCCAATTCGGCTGCAGCTTTATTGACTGCAATCAGGTGGTGACTGTGGCAGAGGATGGCATTCACTTGGATGCCCATGGCCATCGCAAGTTGGCCTTGGCTCTTGTGCCGATAGTCAAGGACTTGATAGGCGATGCCGCATAATATGGCGATGCTTATATCGCGATTTTAGTGATCTTCAATGCTCCACGCAGGACAAGATTGCAAGCCCCAATGCTACCTCGCAACCCATTTTAGGGTGTCAGAGAAGTTGCCCTGTAAACCGTCTACCGTTACAAAGCCAGTGTGGACATGGGCATTGCCTTCGTTGCTAAAAGCTGTTTTCCACTTATATTCTAATACGCGGCCATCGGCGAAATTTCCGAAACTCGACCACTCAAGCATTCGCGCTTCTATCGAACCAATCCCTTGATCAAAGTTGCCGGCGGAATCAACAACGGTCATCCGCAGCTTTTTCATGGCAAGGTCCCAATAAAGGAGTTGCATGCCATTCCCATTCTTGGCATCTCCTGAGACACTTTGGCACAGGATCGCCGAGCCACCTACTGCCCAGCGACAAGTAGATCTGCCGGTGAACTTATCACCCTTTTTACCAACTCCGGGATAATCTGTTGAGTACGTAGCAGCCCCGACGCGGGGTTACCAGCCAGACGCAAGGGGATATTTCGCAAGGACACTCGCGCAAAAGCACCATCCCTCCCTGGCTTTAATGCCATCAGTCAAGGCTCATTAGGATTGGATTCACACAATCGACTAGAATGCTTGTGGGACTGTCCGAGTGGAATCGGATGCTTGCATGACTACTCCGTCCACACAGTATTCCAACAAGTCACCAGAGGCGATGACTTTGATTTCACTAAATACATAGTAAATACCTAAAGCATAGCCCTAGACACCAATCAGAAGCATGACGGTTGATTGCTTTTGCCATAGGAGGCCTCAAGAGAATGCTGTTTCTCGAGCTAGCCGTGGGCCGCCAAGATATAAACGACTATCCACAAAACAGCTTACTGATGAATACCAACCCAGCGGACAGCCAGCACCACTTTGAGGGCAACCTCCCACCATGGGCAGCGGTTGCACCGAAGGATTAGCCATCTGCATACAGGTCATTGTCAGTACCACCTTCCTCCCGATTGGTGATGGAGCCACGATCCGGGAGCGTCAGGCGGGTAAGACCCTTTCCCGTTCGGCTGGCCTGCATCAAAGTACCTGGATGGGGGATACCGGGCAAGTCGATAGCGCGCTAAAGCGTGGCAGGTGCAACGTATATGCGCGCTCAAGAGCTGCTACGCCAGGAACACCGCTATCTCGATGCAAATGGGGAGGGAGACCCCTATGAAACCATGCTCTGACAGTCGCCATTTGCAATATCGCGTAGCTGCGTTGATGGTTGACACTGGAACCAGTGGAGGCAATGCCTTGCCTACCGATGTAGTGGATTGACACAGCATGTGGGCTTGGTATATTCAGAAGACCACTCAAATATCAGATGATTACCGGATCCGAACTGCTCGCAAAAGTCAAGGAACTGGGCGATGTCTCCAAGTCAGAGCTCGTGCGTGAGTGCGGCTATGTGAGCACCAAAAAAGACGGCGGCGAGCGCCTCAACTTCACCGCTTTCTATGAGGCCCTGCTGGGCGCTAAGGGTGTAAGCCTCGGCACCGATACCGCCGGAAGGGGCAAGGGTGGGCGGAGCCTTAGCTATGTGGCAACTGTTCAGGGCAACGGCAATCTGCTGGTGGGCAAGGCCTATACAGCCGTGCTCGACCTACTGCCCGGCGATGAGTTCGAGATCAAGCTTGGCCGTAAGCAGATCAAGCTGATTCCCCTGGGCAGCGCAGATGAGGAGTGAACAGCCACCAGCCGTGATCTCTTGCACAGTGAAAGCCGGCTCATTTAAATAGGTATCGGCATAACCGCCTGCAATCCCTTGCCAGGCCGCTCTCTTAGATGCTTACGGCAAATGCTCCTCTCCCTCAGACCCGAGTTCTGATCGCCTGGCTAGACATTCTTATTGAAGAGTGCTCGTCAGGTTCAGGCCCCACCCAACTAAATAGGCGGTATGAGGCTGTTTGAAAAAGGCTGGATCTGATTGAAGTTGGCAAACTCATGCTGTGGTGGCATGTCGTCTTCGTCGATCATCATAAGGACTCGGCTATGACGATCAGATTGCTGTAGAGGCTTGTCGGAAACTATGCCCCCTAGCCAATCGAGTCCAAGGTATGGACGCTAAAGAAGAAAGCTTCCGCAAAGCTGATAGTGGGTCCATCCAGCATGGCGATTGCCTGGGGATCGAGAACATACAAACCCGCGAAAAGCAGGCTGAGGAACAGGTAGCAAAAGGTAATTGGGGTACAACTAACCCCGGAATCAGTTCGCCGGATTCACGGCCGAAACGATGCCGCCGTGCTTCTGAAGCCGCTCCTGCCCGGGCCTTGAAAGCCCTCTCTGGTCAGGTCCCCGCGGTCGCTGGACCATCGCAGGCACCTTTAACCAGTTGTTCTCAATGCTCGAGTTCGCAGCTGTAGTGCTCAGCGTTTCCGCGCAATTGTGCGAATTCCGGGTGATCTGGATCAAGGGCCTGCCACCACCAGCGCCCATCGGAGTAACTAACAATCCCTGCATTGTTGGTACGTGGTAATTGCAGACTCAGTTCGCGCTAGCGCAGCACCATGAAGGCTCCAGGCACTGTGTCGTCGTTGCTATTGGGGATGTCTACAGCATCCACAGACCCGTTGAAGGCGATTGCATCCAGCGAGTCGCCCTCACAGAGGAAATGCTGCACGGCGCCACTGCTGGCGTATGCGCTTGGCGCCGTCAACAGCATCAAAAGGCTCAGGGCAATGGCAACAATCTCTCTGCGCAATTTCCTACCCCTTATGGCAGTCAGGTGCAATTCACTTTGGCAGTTAATGGGCGCATCGTCATCAAACGTCGGCTTGAAGCTGCTGGCAACGGTCACGCCTCTCTAGCCAAAAGCCAGCACAAACAGAATAAAATCAATTTTGGTGAATCAGTGAGTAGAAGTGAGATCCCCTTGTGGGCGCCTCGAAAATTAAGGGATTTGCCAGCCTCAGCAACCGTTGTATTTCAGCCAAGAAGGAGTCCAGGAAGGGCTCCCGATGTCACCATCAGGGGTTACAGGTGGGCCATGGCAGGACGGAAAACTCTATTCATCTATCCCTTGGGATGCTCGCTCACAACAGCAGGCAGGGGAGTCACATCAACAGCAGCGCGACTGGACTAGAAGACTGCACCACTAGCTACTACTTTCGACCATTAGGGGCCAGAATCCAGCTTATGGAGCTCCATGCAGACCTCAGTCAACGGGCGGTGCTCGACACCAATGCTCTCAATTGGAACCAAACCCCTATGGCGGGGGTGGAGCGGCGCCTACTTGATCGCAATGGCGGCGAGGTTGCCAGGGCAACCTCGATCGTGCGCTATGCCCCAGGCAGCCACTTCGAGCGCCATCTTCATGGCGGCGGCGAAGAGATCCTCGTGCTGGAGGGCACTTTCTCAGATGAACAAGGCGACTACCCAGCCGGCACCTACCTGCGCAACCCCGCTGGCTCCAGCCATGCTCCATTCAGCGTGGCGGGCTGCACCATCCTGGTCAAGCTGCACCAGATGCACCCCGCAGATCAGCAGCAGCTGGTGATAAACACCCATAAAGAAGCCTGGCTTCCAGGTCTAGTCAGAGGGTTGGATGTGCTGCCGCTGCACGCCTTTGGCTCTGAACACCTAGCCCTAGTGCGATGGGCCCCGGGAACGGTGTTTCAGCCCCACAGCCATCCAGGTGGGGAGGAGATTCTGGTGCTAGCTGGCGTATTCAAGGACGAATACGGCACATATCTGGCTGGCAGTTGGCTGCGCAATCCGCCCGGCAGCGTGCACAGGCCATGGAGCGAAACCGGTTGTACGATCTGGGTTAAGACCGGCCACCTACCGGAGACTATGCCCCCGCAGAGCGCCCGGGTGCACGAATCAAAGCGGTGACGTCCTTCCTGCGACCGAGGCAGGCAAGCTGCACAACATTGCGGGCTTGATTGCTCACATTTCAATAGAGGTACTTGGCTAGAATGAAACTTGCAATACCGATACGGAAAATAAATTCAAATGAGCCCGTTTCCAGCCCTACCCCTTTGGCTTACATGGGCTTTACTTTCAGCAATTTTTGCTAGCGCTTCTGCCGTACTCGGCAAAGTAGGACTTGAAAACATTGAGGCCGACCTAGCCACCCTTATCCGCACAGTGGTCATATCAATATTCTTGCCGTTGCTAATCATTGCAACCGGCAAATGGAGCAATCCATTTGAACTGTCACAACAGACTTGGGTATTCATAACCCTATCCGGCATTGCCAGTGGCCTGTCTTCGTTCTGCTTTTTTAGGGCATTGAAACAGGGAGATGCGTCATTAGTGGTGCCCATTGACCGCCTCAGCTTGCTGTTTGTCGCCCTTATCGGATTCGCCTTTCTTGGCGAACGCCCCTCAGCTACTGGCTGGACAGGACTATTGCTCATCGCCGGAGGAGGATTGCTGCTATCACTAGCCGAATAGATTCCAAAATAGATTATATTACTAGCCGCAGCCAATCGTATAAGCCGCCATACTACAAAAAAATTAAATTCATCATTTCCTGATGCCCAAATACGCTGGCAACATCAAAGCCCAATAGAATGCGGCGCTACTCTTCAGCGCTACCCTCAACTTTTCCAAAGACATTACCCCATACATCGCCCTTGATATCCCCCCAAACGCTTCCCTCAACATTGCCATTAACATTACCTAAAACATGGCGACCAACATTTGCGCCAACATCGCGTCCGACATATCCTTCTACACTTCCTTCAACGTCTCCATATATATCGCCGCGAACACTGCCCTGAATACTCCCGATTACATCGCCCCAGACATTTGCATTGACCTGCAGAATCCGAAGCTTGCCATCTACTAGGCCAAAAGTGACCAGCTTATTGATTTCCTCGATCTCAGACATTCTCTTAGATATCAAGTGAATAGTGAAGCATAGACCATAGAGAGGATTGCTAAAACATTATTCACCGTGACTACGATCCCACTGCAGCGTCAGAGTAGGGTGCTCCACGCAAGCTATTACTAGCGGATGACCAACCAGTTCAGAAGAAACGCAGGCTGATATCAAGCTCCTTAGTAGGGGATAGCGCTCCACCATCGCTGCGTATTCAGGTGAATTGCGATAGGAGTGCTCCAGAAGCCGGTAGTCCTGATCTGGCTGCATCGCACCAGCGGGAGCGCCGTACAGAATCGAAGAGGGCTCTGCCTTGTCCAGGTCTGCTTCAGGCTCGATGGGCCTGAAACCAAATTTTTCGGTTGTCATGGAAATACTGAGTGCGGACGCTCGGGGTTGCTGCAGAGCGCTCCAATACAAACCTGGCGCAGCCGCAAGCCAATGGAGCCTGCTGTCAGCGGGATCAAACAGAAGCAGCTGCCTTGGTGGTTCAGCTGGAGGGCCATAAGCCTCATTTCTAGGCAGCCAATCCATAGGCCGCGCCATCAGCCGGATCATTTATTCCCAGCTCCAGGCGCCAATCGCTAATGGAGCGCTCCCAGCCCTCCTCCCACCGGGCCGCCATCAAGCACTGGGCCTGATGGCCGATCGCCATGCCGTGAGCCACCGCCTGGGCTAGTTCCTCATAGCGCTCCAGCTGAAGGCGGAAGCTGGCTAGTTGGCCGGCGGTGGTAAGCAGCACATAGGCGGGAAAGCCGATTTGGGCGGCGGTGATGGCCAGCACGCCGCTTTCGCCTGCTGCTGAGGTGCCAAAGCCAGCCACCACATGGTGGATGTCATGGGTGGTGGCTACCCGTTGGGTGAGCCATTGGGCCTCGCTATCGATCGGGCGCGGCCGGAAAAATTCCGGGTCGTAGTTGAGCCTGCGGATCACCTCGGCGTAACTGCGGCCCAAGCTCCCCACTGGAAGCTGGATCAGCCGCTCGATGTCAGGCTGCAGCGGCGGATAGCGCTGCTCGAGCATTTCTGCTCCACCAGCCACCGCCTTAAAGCGCCTGATCGAATCGACCATCTGGGGACTATCGATCATGTTGTCGAGCAGATCGGCTATCGAGTTCAGATCGCCGCCACTGCGACCTATCGCGGCAAGCAGTTTGAGGTTGTTGGCCGCCCGCAGCAGCTCACCAAACCGCGACATAAACCAATCTCAACTGCCTCCAGTATGACTGATACTTTTCTCCTTCACGAGCCAGTGGTGGAGCAGTGGACAAAAGGCTCAAGGATTCATACGAGCACGAACCTATCTATTATATTCAACACTCGAGATCATTCCATCTGGTGAGACGATAACCTCCGTTTCCAGAGTGGCCGCTTGGCGCTAAGTCGTCCGGCCAGGAGGCACGCCAAGAGACTGGTAACGATATCCCTAGGCTGTATTCATAACCACACGGCTACCACCACCCCCTAGAGCTTGCCTTGTGGTGGCCTTCGCCATGAACCCAAAGCCGCTCAGGCTGGCTCCCACTCAATCTTCACCACATCTAACGGACCGCGGCCGCCGCGATTCAGCTCAGTGGCGGCTCGCAGGGCAGCTTCGTGGGTATGAAAAAGGAATGCATCAGAAGTGCTATCAACATCGACGAGTCGCTGATCCTCGCCGGCAATGGCCAGAAATGTGCCATCGCTAAGACGCTTCAGGGCATATCGCTCAGCCTGGGTGCAGTCCATCGGATGGGATGGATCAATCTCGGGAGCCCAAAAATGCATGGCCTCAAGCGCTTGTCCTAATACCTGATCAATCTAGCCAGGGCTGACGCTGTCGACTACTCCCGGCAGGATCATTTCAAGCACGGCTCCTCCTTCAGCCTGGTTGCTGGCCTGGATCCTTCCGCCGTGGGTAACGGCGATCTGCTGCACGATCGATAAGCCCAGGCCACTGCCGATCCGTTTACTTCGGGCCCGAGATGGATCACCTCGGTAAAAGCGTTCAAACAGATGGGCTAAGTCTTCTTCGCTAAGCCCGGGTCCCTGATCAGCCACGCTCAGCTGGCACCACTCACCGCGGCGATCAAGGCTGACCCGCACCACCCCACCATCGGGGCTGTAGCGCAGGGCGTTATCAAAAAGGTTGAGCAGGGCCCGGTGCAGGCGGGAATTATCGCCGCTCAGCTGCAACTTTGCTGGTGCAACAAGCTCAAGAGCTATCTGGCGTTGATCTGCCAGCGGCCGCACGCTGGTCCATACCTGCTCCACCAGCTGGGGCAGATCCACCACCATGGCCCGTGAGGCCGTGCCGGGCAGGGTGTTTTCGAGGCGGGAGAGCTCAAGTAGGTCGCCCACCAGCTCCTGCAGCCGCAGCAATTCCCGCTGCAACCGCTCCACCAGTCGCGCATTCTGGCTATTCACCTGGGCAGCGAGGCTGTCGCCCACCAGCAGCAGGGCGGTGAGGGGGGTTTTCAATTCATGGGCCACATCACTAACCCAGCGCTCCTGCTGCTCGAGCTGGGCATCAAGGGAGCGGCGGCTCTGCAGTTGCACCACCAACCAGCCATCTCGTCCCGGCACCACCATGGCATCTAGGTCATGGCCGCCGGAGTGCAATTCCAGCCGCTGGGGGCGATCCTGGCGGCGGGCGATGCGGATGCTGCTGGCTAAGTCTGGATCTGGGCAGACATCACCGAAGGGTTGGCTGAGCAATAGGCGGCCGGCATCAAGCTGCAAGATCCGCTCCGCCCTTGGGTTGATATGGCCGATCAGGCCCTGGCGATCCAGGAGGATCCAGCCAATGGCGGCGGAATCCAGCCAGCTCAGCAGCTGCCGGGCTGGGGGCAGGGGGCGGTTCAGGCCAGCTCGACGCCGCCAGGAGGCCACTCCAGGCCGGATAAGGGGGCTGGTAAGCAGGCCTAGCCCTATCCCCAGGCTCAACGCGAGCAGCAGCTCAAGGGCTCTAGCCAAAGCGATAACCAAACCCCCGCACCGTAATCAGATGCACTGGGGCTGATGGACTCTCCTCCAACTTCTCCCGCAACCAGCGGATGTGCACATCAACGGTTTTGCTGTCGCCGATGTAGTCGATACCCCAGAGCTGCTCCAGCAGCTGATCGCGGCTCCAGACCCGCCGTGGATTTTGCATAAACAGCTCCAGCAATCGATATTCCTTCGGCGATAGGTTTACCTCCACTCCGTCCCGCGTTACCCGGCATTCGTCCTGGTAGATGCAGAGGTTGGCGTGCTCCAGCACCTTGGCCCGGCTGGGCTGGCTAGACGAGCGCCGCAGCAGGGCCCGGCACCTAGCCACCAGCTCCCGCATGCCAAAGGGTTTCACCAGGTAGTCGTCGGCGCCCACCTCCAGCCCCAGCACCCGATCGGTTTCGGTGTCGCGGGCACTCACCACCAGGATCGGCGTTTGGTTGCTGTGTTGACGCAGCTGCCGGCATACATCCAGCCCACCCAGCCCCGGCAGCATCAAATCCAGCACCACCAGGGAAAATTGTTGGCCATCGGACGCCCGCTGCAGCAATTGCAGGGCGTCGCGGCCATTGCCACAGGCCTGAACGCTGAACCCCTCCAGCTCCAGGGCTTCGCGAATAGTTTCGCGAATCGTTTCGTCGTCTTCGACTACGAGCAAGGAAGGCTGCATGTCGCCATTCTCGCCGGCCAGCTCAACCCCCCAGAATGTTGCTTCAACCACAGCGGTAACCCTGACCACGAACCGTGGTGATCAAGCTGGGTTGGGCGGGATTCTCTTCCAACTTGAGGCGCAGCCAGCGGATATGCACATCCACGGTCTTGGGATCGAGCTCCACGGCCTCGCTTGCTCCCCACACCCGAGCGAGCAGTTGATCGCGACTCCAGATCCGGCGTGGATGCTTCAAAAAGAAGTGAAGTAGTCGAAATTCCCGTGGCGACAGGCTCACCTCGGCACCATCGCGGCACACCCGGTGTTCCTCCACAAGCATGGAAACCCGGCCGCAGCGCAGGGAAAGCGAGTTTTCCGAGCCGAGTTGGTGGCGGCGCACCAAGGCCCGGCAGCGGGCCAGGCATTCCGCCAGTCCAAAGGGACTGGGCAGCACGTCATCGGCGCCATCCTCGAGGCCCCGTACCCGGTCGGTCTCGGAGACTCCAGGGCATAGCAGCAGCACAGGAATCGGCTTGCGGGCAGAGCGCACCTGGCGGCACAGCTGTCGGGCAGCTTCGCCCAGGCTGCCATCCAGCACAAGCAAATCCCAGTTGAAACTTGGCCCCAACTTGGAGTTCGCCTGCTCTGCATCAGTGCAAACGGTTACTTCGTAGCCCTCATCGCCAAGCTTTTGATGCAGGCAGGTCGCTGCGGTGCAGTCGGAGTAAACGAGCAACAGCCGTATGGACGGCTGATTCATCGATGCTGGTTGCGCTGCTGGGGGAGATGGCTCACCACCAGTCGCCGCTGGCTATCGATGTGGAGCCAGCCCTCATCGCGCAGGGCGCCGAGAATCCGAGTAACGGTGACCCGGGTGGTGCTGAGGGTGCTGGCCAGCTCCTGGTGGGTGAGCTTCACCTGAAGGCGCAGGCCCTGTTCACAGGGCTGGCCGTAGTCGTTGGCGAGCAACTCAAGGAACCCGCGCACCCGATCTTCGATGCGGCGCAGGCCGAGCAGGGCAAGCAGGGCCTCACTTTGGCGGTAGCGAGAGGCCATGCCCTGAAGCAGGCCCATAGCCAGATTGGGTGAGCGCTGAATTTCTTCGCAGCTGACGCAGAGCAGGTCGCTATCTACCAAGGTGTTGGCCGCATAGGCCTCAACATTGGTGAGGGGATCGCCGAAGGGCTCGTTAGGGCCGGCTAACCCCAGCAGCAACTCATCACCATGGATCGAAATCGCGGTGAGTTTCACCATGCCCCGCACAACCAGCCAAACGCTGCGCTTAAGCAGGGGCACCTGGCTTCCAGCCGCAAGGTGCACCAAGCTGCGCTTCTCGTAGCTGGTCTCAAGCAGATCGCGGAAGCTATCGCTGCGACCCGGTTGAAGAGAGGGCGTGAACACCATCGAGGAGCAAGCCAGTGGGCTGGAACAACGTTATGGAGCCAGCTGCGCTGCCAAGCAAAGGCTCGGTAGTCCCGGGTTTAAGACCCGGTTAGGGCGGGTGGGGGTGGCGTTGGTGGCCCCAGCAAAGCCCCCCGCAACAGCCAGAGGCTCTCGCCCTGCTGCCAGAAGAGCCAAAGCCGATATCCATCTATTAAGGAGCGGCCATGGAGCTCGGCGAGGGCCAGGGGCGCGGCGGCGCTGGGGCTGCTGAGGCGCAGGCTGATGTCTTCGGGCAAGGTGCCCAGGCTCGCTGGTAATTCCTGCTCCTTGCCTCCATCCCATAGGGCTAGAAGGGCACGCTCCTGGCCGGGAAGCAGCCACCACTGGCGCCGCTGCAGGGCCACCAAGGCGGCGCCAGCTTCCCTGGGCCGCCCACCCATGGCCACTTGCCGGGCCAGGCGAAATGCCTCGCTGGGCTGGCGCGGCAGGTTTCCGAGATTGGTTGTAGTTGGCGGCCCGCTAGCGGCGGCAACGGGCTGGCGGCGGCCCTGCTCGCTTTGGGAGTCGCCGGCGAAAGCACCAGCGGGCAGGCTGGAGGGTGGCGGCGGCGGCAGGCCTGCCAGACCTTGCAGAGGAATCGTGGCCAGGGAGCTAGTCGTGCCCAAGCCTGAAGCCGTGCGGCTCCAGCGCAGCAGGGTGGCCGTGTCCTCTTCCAGCACGGCCCGGCGAGCGCGGCGGCCATCGCTTCCGGGCTGGGGCAGGGCCATCAGCAGCAGCAACTGGCAAATCAGGGCGGCCAGCAGGGCAGGAGCCCAGCGCCGCACCATCGGCTCAGCCAGCTTTGGGTGTAGGTGCAGGAAGTTGGATTTCAAGGTGCAGTGGCAAGGAATCGAGCTGGCTGAGCAGGCGGCGGACGTCACCCCAGGGGGTGTCGGGATCGGGCACGATCCGCAAGCGATTCGCCCTGCTGCGCAGGGCCGGAGCGGCAAGCAAGCGCCGCAGCTCGGCGGCGGCAATAGGCTGGTTCCAGAGCCTCAGACCACCATCGGCAGCGAGGTGCAGGCTGATTACCCCCTGGGCCAACGGGCGCTGCAGCCTCACCTGGGGCAGCAGCAGCAGGCCCAGGGAAAAAGCGCATAGAGCCGTTGCCAGCAGCGCATGGGAGAAGGGTTGCAGCAGCCAGGCTTGCTTCACCGCTTTCCTCCCGGCCACTCCACCAGCACCGGCAAGCGGGAGTGGTGCTGCAACCAATCGAGAGAGGCGGCCACCTCAGCGCTGGCTAAGCCAGCCGAGGGCTGGAAACGCACAGCCACCACCGCGGACGGGCGGGCCTGCAGTTGGCGAAGCAGGCCCTCATCCGCTTGGGGGGCACCGTTGAGAATCCAGCGGCCGGATGCGGCGCGGGCCACAACCAACACATCACCGCCGCTAACAGCGGGCTCGGGGTGCAGTCGCAGTTTGTCTTGCTGCAACAGGCTGGGCAGGGCAGCAACCGCCAGCAACACGGTGATGCTGGTTGCCACCAGGGGTACCAAGGCGGTTAAGAGCCCTGGTTGTGCGGCGCTTGACTGCTGCATCAGGGATTGGCGCCATGACGCAGCTGCCAGCGGCGCAGCCCCTGGTTGAGCAACAGCAACGCCATCGCCACAAAAGTGATCTGCAGACCAAGCAGGGTGGGAAGCAACACGTCGCCGTAGCCGGCCAAGGGAGCGCCGGGCGGCAGCAGCAGCTGGCTGCCTAGTTGCTTCAGCACCGCCATTAAGCCAGCCGTCGTGCCGATCAGGCCCAGCAGCGGAGCCAGCACCACTGCTGCCTGGAGCAAGGGCTCACCCCAAGTCATCTGGTGGTCACAGTCGTCAAGCAACTGAAGGCGCACCTCCGCAGAAGGTGCCTGCGCCAGCGCCGTCCGCAGCTGCCGCCACGAGCGGCGACCACGGGCAAACCAGCGCCACCAAAACGCACAGCGATCAAATCCCACGGTGAATACCGCCACTGATAAAAGCAGCAGGGGCACAGCTACCGGTCCGCAGGCCTTCCACAGAGACAGGAAGGAAGCCATGGCTCTTGCCGAATGGGGTGAGGATATGGAGCGCTTGGGGCCGCCGCCGGTATCGCCCCTGCTTGACAGGGGCTCGGGCGCCGGCACGGCTTAAAGATTGATCGGCTCCACTCCGCTCACCACCGGCGCCACGGCGCTCAGCTCCAGTTCGGGGTGCTCCTCCGCCAGCTGACCCAGGTTCCAGCTGTTCTTGAACAGCAGCACCGGCCGGTTCCAGGCATCCCGCACCGTCTTGCAATTAAAGATCCGCCCCACCTGCTCCAGCGCTGGCCAGCCGCCCGCCACCCAGCGAGCCACCGCAAAACCGAGCGGTTCAAGCCGCGTCTGCACGCCGTATTCGTGCTCAAGCCGGTATTGCACCACCTCCAGTTGCAGCTGGCCCACCGCCGCCAGGATCGGATCGCGCTTGCTTTCATCTGTGTCGTAGAGGATTTGCACCGCCCCCTCCTCGCGCAGCTCGTTGACACCCTTGCGGAAGCTTTTGAACGTCGATGGGTTGGGGTTGCGCAACCAGGCAAAGATCTCCGGCGAGAAGCAAGGAATCCCCTCGTATTCCACCTTCTGGCCCAGATAAAGGGTGTCGCCAATGGCGAACATGCCCGGGTTATTGAGGCCGATCACGTCGCCGGGGTAGGCGTCCTCCACCACCTCCCTGTCCTGGCCGAACAGCTTCTGGGGGCGCGATAGGCGAATGGCCTTGCCGGTGCGGGCGTGCTGCACCGTCATGTCCTTTTCAAACTTGCCGCTGCACACCCGCACAAAGGCCACCCGGTCGCGGTGGCGCGGATCCATGTTGGCCTGCAGCTTGAACACAAAGCCGCTGAAACCGGGGCCGATCGGATCGATCTCACCGGCATTGCTGGCGCGGCCCACCGGCTTCTGGGCCAGCTCCAAAAAGGCATCAAGAAACGGCCGCACGCCGAAGTTGGTCATCGCCGAACCAAAGAAAACAGGCGAGAGCTCACCGGCGTGCACCAGCTCTAGGTCGAGGTCGGCCCCAGCCCCCTCCAGCAACTCCAGTTCCTCAAGGGCTTGAGCCAGGAGCTCCGGCTCCACGGCCCCCGTATCGCGGGCTTCCTGCACCGTGAGCAGCTTTTCCTCGCTCTGGCGGCCGCGCTCGGCGCGCTGAAACAGAATCACGTCGTGGCTGCGGCGATCGATCACGCCGCGAAAGCGGTCGCCGCTGCCGATCGGCCAGTTCACCGGCCAGCAGGCCAGGCCCAGCTCCTGCTCGATCTCATCGAGCAGCTCCAGGGGCTCGCGCCCCGGCCGGTCCATCTTGTTGATGAAGGTGAAGATCGGGATGCGCCGCATGCGGCACACCTCAAACAATTTGCGCGTCTGCGGCTCTAGGCCCTTGGCCGCGTCTTCCAGCATCACCGCGTTGTCAGCGGCCGCCAGGGTGCGGTAGGTGTCTTCTGAGAAGTCCTGGTGGCCGGGGGTATCCAGCAGGTTGATCGTGCTGCCGCTGTAGTCGAACTGCAGCACCGTTGAGGTGATCGAGATGCCGCGCTGTTTCTCAAGCTCCATCCAGTCGGAGGTCACCTTGCGCTGCTCCCCCTTGGCCTTCACGGCGCCGGCCTGCTGGATCGCGCCCCCGTAAAGCAGCAGTTTCTCGGTGAGGGTGGTCTTGCCCGCGTCTGGGTGGGAAATGATCGCGAAGTTACGCCGCCGGGCCACGGCCTCGGCCAGGGCCTGCAGTTCTGGAGTGCTGCTTGTGCTGCTGATCATTAGGTCAGCCTGCCAGGCCGCTTAATTGAGCCGGCCCCACACCTCCAGGTAGCGCTCCTGTCGCGGCGCCACCTGGAGCTGGGCGGCCAGCCCGGCCTGCTCCAGCTGCTGTTCCACCTCCACCACCGTGAAGGCCGCATGCAGGGACGCGCGATAGTCGCGCCGCAGCACCTCCGGGGCGCTCGCCATCTCGGCGGCCACCAGGCCCTCAACTGCCTCGCCGTTATCGGGCCGGCGCAGGTCTTGGACATAAACAAAGGCCCCAGGGGCGCCTAGCTGGATAACCGTCTGCCAAAGCGCCGCCGGATCATGCAGGTGGTGCAACAGGCTATTGCTCACCACCGCCGAGAAGTGGGCTTCAAGCTGGCCTGCGGCAGCAAGGGGCAGCAGGGCCTGCTCAAATCGCAGCCGAGCCGCCAGATCCGGCGACGCTCCGGCCAGGCGCTCGAGCGCTACCGCAAGCATCCGTGGCGCCCCGTCGAGCCCTAAAACCTTTGCAGCAGGCCAGCGATCGGCCAGAAGCAAGCTGATGTTGCCCGGGCCGCAACCCAGATCCACCAACGTCGTGCCGGGATCTTCACCGCAGAGCTGGGCCAGCCGCTCCACCATCGCCGCATCGGAGGCGGCGAAATCGGCCTGGGCATAGGCCAGCACCTGGCCTACCTCATCCATCAGCTCCGGCTCCGGAATGCGCTGCATCAAATCCAGGATTTCCAAATCCATTGTGGCGCAGCCTTGCTGGGCGGCGCACTGTCGCTGGTGTCTGCCAGATCTTGCACACCCCACCTGTGGCGTTATGGTTCGGCTCACCTTCGGGCCGTACTGCCTGTGACGCTCTCAGCCACGCCCCCTACAGCCGCCAGTCAGAACGCCGAAACCGTTGCTGCTGAAAAGGCATATGCGGCTGCCAGCGGCAAGCCGGCGGGCGAGGCTCTCGATTTCCCAGCCACCGCTCCAGCTGCCAACCCGGTTTTTTACCGGACCTACAGCCGCAAGACCGAGACCGGCCGGGAAAGTTGGCACCAGGTGGCTGAGCGCAACCTCGGCGGCCTGAGCAAGCTGGGCAACCTCAGCGAGGCGGAGGTTGAGCTGATGCGCCGCATGCAGCAGCAGCAGAAAGCTCTGCCTTCAGGGCGCTGGCTGTGGATCGGCGGCACCGAATGGATCGAGCAGCAGCACAACTTCTCCGGCGCCTACAACTGCACCTCCACCAACCTGGTGGACTGGGAAGCCTTCGGTCTGATGATGGACCTGGCGATGATGGGCTGCGGCACCGGCGCCATCATTGAGCCCCACCTGATCGGGCGCTTGCCGGCGGTGCGCAACCGGCTCAGCATCGCCGCTGTGACCGACATCGGTGCCACGCCAGCTGGCCAACGCCAGGAGCACACCAGCCACAACATCGAGTCCAACCGGGTAGCCATCAAGGTGGGTGACACCCGCCGTGGCTGGGTGGACAGCTACCAGCTGCTGCTCAATCTTTGCAGCGACGAGCGCTTTGACCCCGCCATCCCGATCGAGATCAGCGTCGATCTCTCCGACGTGCGTCCCGTAGGCGAAACCCTCAAGGGCTTCGGTGGCATGGCCAACCCGGTGAAACTCAAGGACCTCTACGGCCGCGTAGCCCAGATCCTCAATAAGGCCCAGGGCCGCCAGCTCACCTCGGTGGAGTGTTGCCTACTGATCGATGAGGCTGCCGTCACGATCGTGGCCGGCAACATCCGCCGCAGCGCCGGCATGCGCCAGTTCTGCGCCGACGACAACTCCGCCGCCGGAGCTAAGGAGAACCTCTGGCAGCAGGACAGCGAAGGCAACTGGAGCATCGATCCGGAAAGGGATTCCCTGCGCATGGCCAACCACACCCGGGTCTTCCACAACCGGCCCGACCGGGCCACGGTGCTGGAGGCGGTTGTTAAGCAGTTCCAGAGCGGTGAGGGCGCGATTCAGTTCGCTCCCGAAGCCATCGCCCGCTCAAACGCCGACGTGCTCAGCACCCCAGAGCTGCGCACAGAGTTCATCGGCATCTACTGCGACCAAGGCCGCGAGCAAGCCGGCCGCTGGCTCACCACCCACCACCCCGAAATCGGCGCGGCGGAGCTGGAGCACCGCTTAGGCCGGTACGGGCTAAACCCCTGCGGCGAGATCCTCGGCGCCGACTTCCACTGCAATCTGGCTGAAATCCACCTCAACCAGATCGACCCCGCCGATCTGGTGTCCCAGGAGGAGGCATTCCGTGCCGCCGGCCTGGCCGTGGCCTGCCTGCTCAACCATCGCTTCGAGGTGGAGCGCTACCGCCAGAGCCGCGCCTGGGATCCGATCGTGGGCGTGAGCTTCACCGGCCTATTTGACTTCTTTGTGCACGCCTTTGGCACGCCCTGGCTCACCTGGTGGGAAGCGGGCCGGCCCAACACGGCCGAAGGCCTGGCCTTCAAGGCAAAGGAGGCCGAATTCTTGAGCCGCTGGAAGCAGATCGTCAATACGGCGGTTTGGGACTACTGCGATCGCCACGGCCTGCGCCGCCCCAACCGCTGCACCACCGTGCAGCCCGCTGGCACCAAGAGCCTGCTCACCGGAGCATCCCCTGGCTGGCACCCCCCCAAAGCCCAGCGCTTCATCCGCCGCATCACCTTCCGCAAGAACGATCCGGTGGCCCTTGCCTGCATGGACTACGGCTACACGATCGTGCCCTCGCAAAGCGATAAGGACGAACAGGGCCGCCTGCTGGATGATGCGTTTGATCCCCGCTGCACCGAGTGGCTGGTGGAAATCCCCACCGAAGTGAGCTGGGCAAATATTCCCGGTGCCGATGCGGTTGAGATCAACAACTTCTCAGCCTTGGCCCAATTCGACTTTTACATGCAGGTGCAGAAGCACTACACAGCCCACAACACCTCAGCCACGGTGGAGTTCCGCGAAAACGAAATAGAACAACTAGCAGATGCCATTTATCAGGCAATCGATCAAGGCGAGGGCTATATATCCGCAGCACTGCTGGCCCGCTTTGATGCAAATGCCACGTTCCCGCGGCTGCCATTTGAACCAATCGACCACGCCACCTACCTGCGTCTCAACGCTGAGGTGGCCGCCCGGCGCAGCACCACCTGCTTCTTTGAAGCTCTTCAGCGCTACGACCGCGGTGAGCTGGTGGAGGCAGGCCCAGCTGGCTGCGATTCAGACAAATGCCTACTGCCTTTGGCTAAACCGGGCAACAACTGACCAATTAAGATAAAATATCGGTGTGGCACTGCCGCACCGAACCTCTGGAGAGGTGGTCGAGTGGTTGATGGCTCTGGTCTTGAAAACCAGCGAAGTGAAAGCTTCCGCGGGTTCGAATCCCGCCCTCTCCGTTCCAATGACATCAGCAGAACCCAGTCAAGGACTGGGTTTTTTAGTGCCTTACCGCAAGCCGGCTTGAAGTAGTGACTTGTCTGCTTCCGGACGTTGCGGGATGATTCCGGCCATGGATTCGGGAACGATTCGGGAACTCATGGATCTCTCCCAAGTCAACGCCTCCCTGCGTAGTCGTGGGGTCAGGGGGAAGCTGGATATAAAGAAGGATCGACTTTTTCTTCGAGGCACATTCGCCTCAGCCGATGGCACCCGTAAGGATCGACGAGTACCCCTAGGGCTCCCCGCAAACCCAGGTCAACTCCTACAGGCAGAGACTCGGGTAATGGCTCTAATGGCGGCGGTGGAGCAAATGGGAGTGTTGCCGAATCCCTTGCCATGGGACAACGAAACGGAGCTGGCGATGCGAAACACCTCTCCCGCACCCCAGGCCATGACTGTTGCCTTGGCGTTGACCCACCTGGAGGATGACTTCTGGCAGGGGAAGGTACGGACCAGCGCCGCCCAGCGCACCTGGGACCGGCTGGCTCATGAGGTGCGCCGCATGCCGCAGCACGCCACCCTCACAAGCGATCTCCTATTGGCGGTGGCAAACACCACCGCGGCCGGCAGCCGCTCCAGGCTTGAAAGCTGCAAAGTGCTCAAGCGGCTTGGCAAGTTAGTCGGCCTTGAGGGAGTGGAGCAGCTCGATGCCATTCGCACCCCATACGAACCTGCCGAGCGCGATCTGCCAGGGGACGACCTGCTGGAGGAGCTAGTGAAAAATATCGGCAGCCACACCAAGTACGGATGGGCAACCTGGGCACTCATTACCTACGGCTGCCGACCCGCGGAAGTGTTCTCTCTACAGCCAGCGGGAGATGGCACAGCAAAAGTGCTCTCCGTAAAGCGCAAGGGTAAGCAGCCAACCTGGCGAACGGCTCTGGCGCTGCCAGTCTCGGCCGAACAGCCTGAGCGGTCGGTGCCTTGGGATGTGGGTAGCCCCTCTCAGTACGACTCCCTAGTGGCAATGCGACTAACCCAGTCCTGGGGGAAGTGGCTTCAATCAAGCTCACCTGGCTTGCAGCTGTACGCCTTGAGGCATTCATGGGCAGTGCGCTCGGTCCGCAAAAACCTAAATGCCTCGCTGGCTGCCAAGTGCATGGGGCACTCACTAGCTGTGCATCACTCGACCTACCACCGCTGGCTGGAGCAGGCAGATGTTGCAGCGGCCGCAAAACTGATTCAACACAGCCCATGCTAGTACATCAGAACTAGCACCTAGTTCGATGAGCCAACAGGCTTGGATCCAGGACCCCAGGACCGCCAACACAATGCGGTTCCACTTCGATCCCAAGAGCGGGAGCGCGCACCCGATGTACGTCGTCGATTCAGGCCGGCCGCTACCTGGTGCGCCACCGCTGCTCAAGACCCGTATTCATATGCGCCGTAACGACGCTAGGGAGCTGTGGCTCAAGCTCAAGGCCCAGGGGTGGAAGCAGGTGGCCCCCCAGTGGGGCGCTGGAGTAGATGTCTAAGCACGAGGTGTGACAGATGCCATGAGCAGCTACCTGATCCGACGCGACGAGGCCTTAGCGACGGCATAGCCGGTCAGGTGTTCGACAGCTACGACGCGGCCTATGCGGCCGTTGAGCGTTACTACGCCGATGTGTGCTGCTCAGACGACCGTGAGTACTACCGGATCGTGGACGACGGTGAGCAGCTCAATGGCTCCACACACCTCACCCCTCCCCCCTGAGCCACGCCCTGTGCAGCTCGTGGCGGTCCTGGCCATCGAGCAGCTCTGCAGGCACGGCTGACAACAATCGCCCCGAGGGGTGTTGTGGCCTGGCTATGTCCTGAGCGTGGGCAGCGTCCAGAGCCTGCACCATCTCGATGCCGAATCCGGCAGCGTCAGAGAAGCACACGGCGAATCGGGGCATGGCGGTCAGGGCAGGCGCTTAATACTGATTGTTGGCATGCATTGGAAGCATATCTGTAGTACGGCACGAAATAAGACCTGCACTTAATTAGATGTTCAACAGCTTCATCGCCGCCAGGAACGTATCTCAGAAATGGAAATACGAGAAAAGATGTCTTTCGACTTATGCGAAGGAGCACCTTTTGAATTGCCAGGGCTACTACAAAGACTTAAATCACACTGCGTCTGACTGCTTAGTGATTGGGACCAGAGACACGGGAACCGATGCGTATTTTGCGACTGTTTGCATGAAAAACTCGTCGGAAGCAATCGAATATACAGGAGTGATTATGAGCAAGCGACTTTACAGGGAGAATCAATATTATACCAAGGCCAAGTCAATGGATTTGGACACTGGTTCATTCAGCGCAAGAGATGGTTTACACCTTCAAAAATAGACTCCTGGTCCTCTAGTTAGATGTGCCAATAGTGGGTTATGTAAACCATTTGGCCACCGCAATTAGCCCCGTTGGAGTGGGTATCCCGCAGGCCGCTGAATAGCACCTCTCAAGCACTCCACAATCCGCTGCCGTTCCCGAACGCGCACGGCGTTGGCTGCCCTACAAGCGGTCAAATGGTGCCTCAGGGGGTCGATTCCCCTAAGGCAGTACCCTTTGCGGGGGTAAGGGAGACTCTGGAAAAACCAGGCCATTTGCGGGAGAATGGCCCTTTGAACGAAGGCTAGGACTGGAGTAATGGGCGGCAAGCAGCTCGGATTTACGGACTACGAGCTCACCACCGCTAAAAAACAGACCAAAAGGGAGAAGTTTTTATCTGAGATGGAGGCGGTGGTTCCCTGGCAAGCACTGATCGAATTGATCGAGCCCTACTACCCCAAGACCAGCAAGAAGGGTGGCCGTCCGCCATATCCGCTGATAACGATGCTGCGGATCCATCTGCTGCAGCAGTGGTATTCCCTCAGTGATCCGGCCATGGAAGAGGCCCTGATCGAGGT